>JAOZPW010000052.1:0-12920 GCA_029932545.1 Thermoanaerobaculales bacterium
GATTGAGCGAATTCAAGAAAACGCCGCAGATTATTGCGTATTTCGCGCCGTAGCAGATCATTGGTGAGAAGTACGGGTTAACGGTGTCCCAGGCCTTGCGGTGGGAGCGCGGGGCTCCTGCCCCGCATCGTGACTCTCGGAGTGTTGCAAGAGGCTCTGCTGATAGCTGATAGCTGATAGCTGACAGCTCTTAGGGTGCCGGCGCGTGGGGTGGCGAGGGGTCATGAGGCATAGACCCTCGGCTTGAACGTAGGAAGGCATAGGGACTGGCCAGCATGAAGTTGGATACCCTCGAGGTGTAGACGTCGGCCGAACGTTCGAGTTGACGGGCAAGATGACTCTTGTCGTTGCCGGCCCGAAGCAAAAGGCCCCAACGATCGTTCTTGAGGGATGAGGCCGATCTGGCATAGGGGGCGATCCCCTGATCCAGCACCAGCAGATGGGCTCTGAGAGAGGTAACGCGCTCTTCCAGATCCTTGAGGGATTGATCCATAGCCCCTTCCCGGTCGAAGCGCCTTCTCTGGAGGTCCAGGCGGGCACGAGACAGCATGTTTTCGTAACGGACCTTTTCGGCCATCATTCTCGTCAGGCGATCCTGGTCTGTGGCAAAGGCTTGAATCTGGGAGATCTCGCCTTCAAGTTCCCGGAGGATCAGAGCCGTTCTCCACCGAAGCTCGACCTTGGACACCCGGACATCGGCAAAGACGTGGTCTCCTACATAGAGGATTTCCGCGCCGCTCATTCCCAGGTAGTCCTCGACCTTCATAGCGTCGCCGCCGACATACAGACCGGGACCGGGGAGTGGACCGGCAACGGGTTTGAGAAGGCCGAGACCCTCATCGGCAATGGAAAACAGAGGCAACGGGTGGGCAAAGAAGACCGGTTTGCGAGCCTGGAGGATGATCAATTCGAACAGGTCGCGCCAGGTCATTTTTCCGGGAAGAAACGGATCGAAGGCCCAGGTCATGAGATCCCGTGCATAGGGCCACTCGGCGTTTGAGATCAGCATCAGGCGTTTGCCGGCGTCCAGTTGGTCCAAGAGGGCGATGGGCGCCTCCGGGTCCGGCTCTACGTAGCGTTCGGGATTGTCCGTGATCTCTTTCTTGATCAGGCCCTCGACGTGGGCCCTTTCGACGGTGGACCTCACCTTGCGGTAGAGATCGGAGAAGCTGTGAACGTTGGGGAATCGATCCAGCCGTGCGTCATAGCGGTCGACCAGTTGGGCATAGAGGCAGCATTCGGAGAGTGCAAACAGAGTATTGAGGAAAATGAATCGGGGGGAGGCCAAATCGACGGGCGTATGACGATAGATCTCCCGCTGCTCGTCAAACTCCAGACGCCGGGTACCGTGGGCTGCGCGGACAACGTACCCGAAGCGGTTCGGCTTGACGATGTTCCCGAGTTCGATATCGATCACCAGGCCTCGGATCACCAACTCCGGGTTGAACTCCAGACCGGCCACGGGCCAACCCTCGTCGGCCAGCAGTTCGCGCATCCGAGCGTAGGCCCGCTCCTCCCAGGCTTCGGTTCGGTAGTGGACCAGCGTGTAGTCCATGTCGTAGCCGATGGCGCCGATCGATCGGAGGTTGAGCGTGCGGCTGGAGTATATTCGTCGCTCCGGGGGAATGGCGAGGAAGTTGGAGTCGTCTGTCATGTCCGCCATGCTACAGGAGTTCGGCAGTGAAGATTCGACAGATCGTGGAAAGTAAGGTGACGGAGAAGAGATCCCGATTCATGGCCCGGGTCTTTCCGGCGGTGTCTCTGGAAGAAGTGCAAGTCGAGGTCAAGGCTGCAAAGGCCAGGGTTCGAAAAGGCCGCCATCACTGTTGGGCCTGTCGCATCCGAGACGGAGAGAAGCTCCTCGAACAGGCCCGCGACGACGGCGAGGTCGGTCGCCCGGGCACGGTAATTCTCGAAGTGCTGCGGCGCCATGATCTCGAGGGCGGTATTGTCGTGTCGCGCATCTTCGGTGGTGTCAAACTTGGCGTCGGGGGTGTTTCCCGGGCTTTTCGGCAAGCGGCGGAAGAAGCGGTGGAGAAGCTGGGACGCTAGGAAGCTGGGATGCTGGGACGCCAGGAAGCTAGAGGCCCGGCCGGAAACCTCCCTCGAAGCGAAAATTGCGAGGAGGTGCGAGATGTGGCGCCGGAAGGCTAAAGTCGTAGTCTCTCTACTTCAAGGACTTACGGCGTCGCAGATTGCAAGCATTCGCGATTTGCAGCCGTGTGAGGGTTTCCGGCCGGACCTCTAGGAAGCAGCATCAGCGACCGCGGCAGGGTCGGCGATCACGAACGCCCCTCTCGGACGGGACGTGCCTGGTACGGCTTTCTTCACCGGGCAGAACTCTGGGCTGAGCCGTCGTTGCGAAGAAGGCCGATACCTGGCAATCCACGGCGACACCTTCCGCAATCGAGTCTTGGCCGATGCCGTAGGCCGCCGAGGTCATTTTCCGGAGGGGCGGTGCTCCCCCGTGTTCGGAAAAAGCTGCCCCTCCTGGAAAAAGACCGAGCGGGGGCGCGAAGCGGACCCGAAGGCCGGTGTTGAATATCTCCTGCTCCCCCTCATTCTCTCCCCGGCAACGGTCGTCCCGGAGTCCAGGGAACACCGGCGTCTTCAATTCTGGCTTCGAATGCAGGGAGGTCGATTTCCAGCAACTGCTGGAGGCCCTGGAGGAGTGGTGCAAACTCCGCCTGGGCAATCTCGAGGCTCCGCCGATGAGTGGGAGTCGGCCCGTATGTCGAGAAGCGGTTTCCCATCTTGATGACCTCGAGACGGCGGAGAACGGTGGCGGGTACGGCCTCACCAACTCCGGCCAGGCTCCGGTTGCCCCGAAGGGCCTGGTCGAACTCGTGCAGTCGGGTTTTCAAGGCGCCGAGTTCAACGTCGAGTGTGGTCGGTTCAGTGGTCGATCGTGTCAAAGCTCCTTGAATCAGGGCCAGGTGCTCGAAGGCCTCGGCAATGGCGAGACCTGCGGCGCTGACGGATCCTTCGAACTTTGCCACAGAATTGAGAAAGACCTCAGTCTCGGCCGTCGTGCTGCCCTGGAGAACTCCCTTCCTCAATGGTTTGACTTCGAAGGACTGTGGTTCGCCGAGTTCGGTGATCGTATTCGTCAGTTTCTTCGAGAGGGTCACTGTGTACGACCCCGGTGGAGCCAACCATCCGATGCTTCGCCGAGGATCGTCATCGGTTACTACTTCCACGGATGAAGCTCGAGCCACCGGGCTCGGGTAACGAAGGTCCCATGCGACGCGGTGGAAGCCTTTGCTGGTGGGGCCTTCGAGTCGCCGGACAATTTCTCCCGCCTGATTTCGAACGGTCAGAACGATGGTCGGTTTCTCTTCTCTTCGTTCCTGTTCCAATTGGTCCCAGTCAGGACGAGGTGTATCGTCGCCGTTTTTCTCCAGCTCTTTCTCTGCCTTCCGTCGTTTCTTCTCCTGAGATAGCAGTGCATCCCCAAGGTGGTATGTGAAGACGGCGCCGAAGGGTGGGTTTGGAGCAATGTAATGGGCGGCCCCCAGGGAGGCGACCCCTGTGTCGCCAAGAGGACTGCGTTGGATGTACCACCATGCGTCTCGGACCGAGAAGAGGAGGGCCTCTTGAGTCAGTCCGTCGTTCGATAATTCTCTGAGACACGAATAGTCATCCAGAACGAAGAACCCCCGTCCGAAGGTGGCCCCGACCAGATCGTTCTCGCGCCGCTGGATTGCCAAATCACGAAAGGGGATGGTCGGGACATTGCCGCCCATTTTGTCCCAGTGACCCCCACCGTTTGTGGTGACGAAGAGTCCGAACTCGGTGCCCGCAAACAGAAGGTCGGCCTTGATGTGGTCCTGGACGATTCGCCACACCAGGTGGCGGCCAGGGAGGTCCCCGGCAATCGATGACCAAGTGCGCCCGCGGTCGGTACTCTTGAACAGGAAGGGCTTGAAGTTCCCTGATTTGTGATCATCCAGGGCAACGTAGACCGTATCGGCGTCGAAGATGTCAGCCTTGATATCGTTGACGAAGCTCCCGCTCGGAACTCCGGGGAGGCTCCCGACTTCGACAGCCCTCCAGTTGCCGCCGCCATTCTCGGAGATCTGGATCAGCCCGTCGTCGGTCCCGACGTAAAGAAGACCCTCGGCGATCGGTGATTCCGCCAACGAGGTGATCGTGTTGAACTTGGACATCGCGTCGATATCCCAGGGCGAGTCGTAGCTCCACACACGGTCCATTAGCGGTAAATGCCACCGGTCCTGATTACGGGTCAGGTCGGCGCTGATGGGGTTCCAGCTGTCTCCCCGGTCGTCCGAGCGCCACACTCTCTGACTGGCGTAGAAAAGGCGAGTTGGTGAGTGGGGGCTGATCAATATCGGAGCATCCCAATTGAAGCGTTCCGCAGGGTCCCCGGGGTCGGGCTGGGGCTGGATGTAGACGATCTCTCCGGTGGTCCGGTCGGTTCGAACCAGGTTTCCCTGCTGCCATTCGGAGTAGACGATGTCGGGGTTTCCGGGTTCGACCGCGGGCTGATGTCCATCGGCAAAGACGGTGATGAACCAGTCCCGGTTTCGAATACCGCTGGTTGTGTCGGTCCGAGAGGGTCCGCCTTGTGTGGAGTTGTCCTGGGTCCCACCGTAGATGGTGTAAAAGGGTGATCGATCGTCCAAAGCGAGTTTGTAGAACTGCGTCACCGGCAGATTGGCGATGTAGCGCCAGGTCGCCGCGGAATCGTGACTTTCATACAGCCCGCCGTCAGTCCCCGCGAGCAGGTAGTCGGGGTCATCGGAGACAAATGCCAGGGCGTGGTTGTCGCTGTGTTTGAGCTTTTCTGGCAGTCGGGTGAAGGTTTTTCCGCCGTCATTTGAAATCTGTATCCGTACATCCATCAGGTAGATACGGTCGAACTGATGGGGGCTGGCGACCAGTTCCTGATAATAGTGGGGACCGGTTGCGCCGGAAACGGCATCAGATTGTTTCTTCCAACTTTCCCCCTGGTCATTGGAACGCCAGACACCTCCCGTGCGCCGCTTGAGTTCGATCGCCGCATAGATGACATCGGGATTCTGCGGTGAGACCGCCAGTCCGATCTTCCCCATCGATTCTTTCGGCAGGCCGGTCTTGAGGGCTCGCCAGGTCTGTCCACCGTCAGTGCTCTTGTGCAGGCCGGTCTCCGGGCCCCCGTCCATCAAGGCTGCAACACTTCGCTGCCGCTGCCACGTGGCCGCATAGAGGGTGTCGGGATCGCGTGGATCCATTGCAAGATCAGTGACGCCGGTCCATTCTCCTCCTCCAAGGACCTTGGTCCATGTTGCTCCATTGTCGGTCGTCAAATAGAGGCCCCGGTCGCCCCCAGACGACCATAAGGGTCCCTGTGCCGCCACAAAGACCCGATCTGAGTCTCGGGGATCGATGATGATCTTAGAAATGTGTTGGCTGTTTTCCAGGCCGAGTTTCTCCCAAGAAGCACCGGCATCACGGCTGCGATACACACCATCCCCGAAACCGACGTGCCGGCCGCTGACGTTTTCGCCGGTGCCGACCCAGACTGTGTTGCGATTGTTGGGGTCGAGGGTCACACACCCGATCGAATACACCGCCTGATCGTCGAATATGGGTGTCCATGTCGTGCCGGCGTTGGTCGTTTTCCAGACCCCACCGGAACCGACAGCAACGTACCAGGTCGAGGTGTTTTCAGGGTCGATGGCAATATCGGCGATCCTGCCGGACATCAAAGCCGGCCCGAGTGGTCGGAGTTCCAGTCCAGAGAAGGGCGCTGGTGGGGTCTCGGAATCGGGAGCCGGCAACGCAGCGGTTGATGACATCACGGCCAGGAATAGCGGAACGGCAAAAAACACGGACTTCAAGGGCATGGGAACCTCCGCAGTTCATAGTAGCGGAGTTGTCAGCCTGGTCGTCAGCAAGACCCAAAAAACGAGCCACAAAAAGGCAATCTCCTACCGCCTCTTCGTGGCGATTACGATCCGTCGTCGTCTTTTGCCGGGATGTCGATATCTGCCAGTGAGGACTCCAGGTCTTCCAATCTCTTTCGGAGCAGGCCCATTTCCTCGCGGGCCCTTCGAACCGGCCCGATACGATCGATCGAGGCTTGTACCAGCCGGTCAACCGAGGTCGAGAGGTGCTCAACTGAGCTGGAAACCGCTTGCTCGCCCATGCGAATGATGTCGTGTAGCAGTTCATTGGGCAGCATTGATTTTCCCCGGCGACCCTCCTCAGAGATGATCTGGGTCAGGGTCTGAGAGGTGACGTCATCCTGGCTCTTGTTGTCAACGACACGAATTTCCTGCCCGTGCCGGATCCAACCGGCAAGCTCTTCCAACGAGACATATCGACTCTCTTCGGTGTCGTAGAGCTTTCGGCTGCCATATCGCTTGATCAATCGAATCATAGTGCACTCCCATTCCGCCACCGGGGTCCCGAGTCGTCCAGTATGCCAGCACGCTCCGATTTCCGTGTCGGGTTCCGTCAGAAAATCGATGACAGCTTCCTTTACGAGACTACCGCGGTGCGGCATTGCTGTCAAGAATGAGCAGAGGGTCAACGGTTCTTTTCGATCCGTAAATGGTTGAAGAAAAAGCATTGTGGGTTTGGCTCTGAGGAGGTTCCTTCAGATGACTGCGGGGACTTCCGGCCGAGAATTGCCGCATGGCGGCAATTCGGAAGTTGGGGCAATAAAGACGCCCTGATTTCTGGAACCTATGCAATTCGTTCGACGAATTGCCTATATCGGACTGGGACGATCGAACAAATAGCCCTGAACGTAGTCGAGGCCGATGTCCTTGAGGACTTCCAGTGAAGCTTCGGTTTCCACCCACTCCCCGATTGTGGTCAGGCCCATTGCCAGCCCGATCTGGCGGATGGCGGCTACCATTTCACGGTGAACTGGATCCTCCGCAACATTCCTGACCAGGCTGCCGTCAATCTTGAGGAAGTCGACCTGAAGGTCCTTGAGGTAGCGGAAGGAGCTGAGTCCGCTTCCGAAGTCGTCAAGAGCAAACGAACATCCTCTTTCTCTCAAGACGCCCATGAAGGCTTGAGCCGAAGCCAGGTGTGAGATGGCGGCCGTCTCGGTGATCTCGAAACAGAGACGAGAGGGATCCACGTCCTTTCGGTCAATTCCGGTCAGGATGGCATCGAGGATCGTGCGGTCGGCCAGGGACTGGCCGCTGAGGTTGATGGCATACAGCTGATGGTTGTCAAGGTTGGAAGTCGTGTCGTGCCTGATGTACTCAAAGGCTTTCCGAATGACCCAGAGATCAAGAGACGGCATCATCCGATATCGTTCAGCGGCCGGAATGAACCTCCCGGGCAGGATAACCTCTCCATCCTCGGAAAGCCGTAGCAGAAGTTCGACGAGCTTGGGTTTGTTCTGATCTTTGAGGGGTACGAT
The DNA here is from genome assembly GCA_029932545.1 of Thermoanaerobaculales bacterium. Taxonomy (GTDB): domain Bacteria; phylum Acidobacteriota; class Thermoanaerobaculia; order Thermoanaerobaculales; family Sulfomarinibacteraceae; genus DAOWGJ01. The sequence continues at coordinate 7,388 of JAOZPW010000052.1, forward strand.
TGTTTGGCGGTAGAGCACGAAGTCATCGTGTTCGATTGCACGATTGAGGCGCTCCACCCACTGGGCCTCGTGGTGGCGGGCTGCAACCTCGACATCCTCGGGATGAGAGATGTGAATCCGGTTTCTCCCGCGCTCCTTTGCGACGAAGCAGGCGGCATCCGCCGCACTGAGCAACTCGTTGTACCTTGGGCTATCCTTGGTGACCGGGACAATACCGATGCTGACGCCGACTTCGAAAATGCGACCCTGCCACAAGAATCGATAGTCCCGGACGGTCTGTAAGAAGGCGCCTGCACGCCCCTCCGCTTCGTCCATGCTGCAGTCGGTCAAGAGAAGCCCGAATTCGTCACCGCCGATTCGGGCCAGGATGTCCGTCCCTCGTGCTGTTGCCTCGAGGACCGCAGAGAGCTGCTGCAGCATTTGGTCCCCAACCGAGTGTCCACAGGTATCGTTGACGACCTTGAAGGCGTCGAGGTCGAGGTAACACAGTGCGTGGTTCCGTCCTGTGAAGGTGGCATTAGCCAATGCTTCACCGACCCTGGATTCAAACTCCCGCCGATTCAGCAGCCCGGTCAGTGTGTCGTGCGAGGCTTGGAAGGCCATTTCCCTTTCGAGTCCTCGGATATGGGTGACATCCTTGACAATCAGGACTGCGCCAAGGATCTTCCCGGCGTCATTGCGAATGGGCGAAGCCGAGTCCCGAACGGCAAACTCCAGACCTTCTCGATGAAAGAGCGAGCACCACTCCGGAGAGGTGACCGTGCGATTCTGGCGGATGCATTCGGTCAGTGGGTCTTCCCTGAGCTTGCCCGCTCCGTCCTCCATTGCCCGGTAGACCTCGTCAAGCCGTCGACCCCTGGCCTCCTCGTTGGGCCAGCCCGTCAGTTTTTCCGCTGCGGGGTTGAGGTAATCAATCCGGCCGGAGGCATCACTCCGGATCACGCCGTCCCCGATTGATTCCAGGGTGACCTCGGCTCGTTCCCGCTCTTCCTTGAGTGCCTGTTCAGCCGTTTTAAGTTCAGTGATGTCGGCCGAGATCCCAATGATCTTTTCGATGTTACCTTCTGAGTCGAACACCGCCTGGCCGCGGGCCGAAATCCAGACTACCCCGTTGTCGTCCGGAAGGTCATAACGATGTTCCACGGAATAGAGTTGGCCTGTACTCAAGGTGTGGCGAAGGGCCGCGGCTACTCGTGGTCGGTCCTCCTCAAGGACTCTTCGGTTCAACTCCTTACCGGTAGAGGGTATTACCTCGGGCCCGAAGCCGTAGAGATTCGCAGCCGCGACCGGCATTAAAACCTCATCTGTCGTGGGACTCCACTCCCATGCCATGCTGCGCCCGGCCAACTGGGCCAACTCGAAGCGATCGTTGCTCCGGAGGAGTTCTCGTTCAATCTTGACACGCCGGATTGCACTGCTGAGAATCTCACCGCCAACCCGGAGAAAACGCAAGTCATCGTCGTCGATTGGTGGTGGACTCGCTGTCCAGGTGTGGCCGAGGACGCCGATCAAATGGTTTCCGGAGACCAGGGGGATGGCGGCAAAAGAATTTCCAGGTTCGAGACCCGAGCACTGGCAACCAGTGTTCAGGGTGGCTGGTGCGGAGTCCGAGATGATTAAGACCTCGTGCTTGATGAGGTCATCCCGGACCAAACCATAATCTTTGAGAGTTCTATTGAAGGTCCTGTCATGGGAAAATTTACCCCGGTGGCGCCAGAATTCTTCGGTGATGGTCCGTTGGTCGTCGTCGACTAGGATAATGAAGGTGCACTGGGTGCCGGCCGCTGATCCCAGAGTTTTCAGGGCGAAACTGACCGCGTTATCCAGGTCGTCTGCTCCGAGGGCCAGAAAACGGTGAGAAAGCTCGGTCAGGGAGTTTTCTAACTTCAGTCTGCGTTCGGCGATCGCCTCGGCCTCTTTGCGTAGAGTAATGTTGACAGCCGTTGAGATGCCGATGACCTCCCCATCTTTCACGGTGTGGGCGTTGGTGATTGCGATCCAGCGAGTGCTTCCATCCTTGGTTTGGAAGGGGAGCTCAATAGGGTCGTCAATAGAAGGATAGACTCCCAATGTCGGGTCAAATTCCGGCATGAGTACGGATGCCGAGGGCCTGAATAGATCGGAGATGTTCGTGGAGGCCAGCTCCTCTTGGCTGTAGCCGGAGATTTCCGAGGCTGCAGCGTTGGTGTAGATGAACCGATCCTTGCTGTATGCAAAGACCGCAAAAGCCACGGACTCGCCGAGCGTCCGGAACCAGTCAGTTCCGGGTTGGATGGGGGCTTTGTCAATTTCCTTCATAAAATTCCGGGTTACTGGACCTTTCCTCCGACCAGTATAGTGGAGCTATCAGCTCTCAGCTCAGCTTCTTGCAATAAGCCACAAGACGAGCAGCCATAAAAAGTTCCGACGGGTTAAATACCTGGATCGGGTCTTCGTGACAAGTCGTCTGAATGCGGCATTTAACGACGGGTGGCGATAATTCGTCAGATTTGAGTTAGGCCTCTGTCAGGACTTCGTCAGATCAGGGACTTCTGGCAATTTGATGCCGTTCCTCATGGTAGTTTTCGCCTTGCTCTTGACCCTTCGTCGGTACTTGAACCGACTGAATTGAAATAGCAGAACTGCAATTGTGAACCGGTGAAAAGGACTGACGATGCCCCAAACCTTTCCCAAGACAAACTGGGCCCTGATCCTCGGAGGTTCGAGCGGCTTCGGCCTGGCGTCGGCGGCGAAGCTCGCCTCCCACGGTATGAATTTGATCATCTTCCACCGTGACCGGCGTGGCGCCATGGGCAGGATCGAGGAGGACTTTGCGGCACTGAGGAACGAGGGTATCGAGGTTCTCACTTTCAACGCCGATGCTTTGAGTTCCGAGGTCAGAGACGAAAAGCTCAACGAGATTGCTGAACACCTCGGCGACGACCGCATCCACCTCCTGCTCCACTCCATCGCCTTCGGCAACCTCAAGCTGTCGGTAGCCGAAAAACCGGCTGACGACTCTGCTGTCTGCGCCTTGGCAGAGCGCCTCGACATCGAAGTGGAAAAGCTGCAGACCGCGGCCGATGAGGTCTTTTCAGGTGGCGCCGATCGTCTGCAACTGCTGGCGACCCCACCGAAGTACTCGGCCACACTCTTCCTCGAGGAAGAAGACCTCGCCCGGACCATTCACGCCATGGGCACCAGCCTGCTCGGGTGGGTCCAGGCCATTCATGGGCGCGGCCTCTTCGCCACTGATTCCCGGGTGCTCGGCCTGACCAGCGAGGGAAATACCATTGCATGGAAGGGCTACGCGGCTGTGGCCGCCGCCAAGGTTGCACTGGAATCAGTTGCACGCTCCATCGCCGTGGAGTTTGCCCCCTACGGCATTCGCTGCAATGTGCTGCAACCCGGAGTCACCGAGACTCCGGCCTTGCGCCTGATCCCCGGCAACGCCCACCTCAAGGCCGAGGCCCGGTCCAAGAACCCCTTTGGCCGCCTGACCCAGCCTGAGGACGTGGCCGACATGGTCTACCTGATGGCCCAGCCCGAAGCGGCGTGGGTCAACGGCGCCCTGATTCGGGTGGACGGCGGTGAGCATGTGTCAGGAGTACGCCAATGAGCCTCTATCTGCACGGCATCGGCCACTATCATCCCGAGACCGAGATCACCAATCAGTTCTTCGAGGAACTGGATATCGGTACCAACGACGAGTGGATCATGGAGCGCGTGGGCATCCGCTCGCGGCGCACGGTCTTACCCCTCGAATACATTCGCCAAACTCGCAACTCCGACACCCGGGCCTCCAACGAGGCGGCCGTCTTGACCAACGCCGAGGCCGGCGCACATGCCGCCCGAATGGCAGTGGGTCGGGCGGGGATCAACATGAACGATATTGGCCTGGTCATCGCGGGCGGTGTCGCCCCGGACACGGTTTCTCCAGCTGAAAGCTGCAATATTGCCAATGAACTGGAACTCGAGGTTTCGGCGTTCGATGTCAACTCGGCCTGCACCAGTCTGATCGCTGCCATACATTTACTTGCCGGGATGCGCCCCGAGGCCCTGCCGCCTTATGTGCTGGTAGTAGCTTCCGAGCGCCCGACCTGCTCGGTTGACTACAACGATCGAGCCGGCTCGATACTGTGGGGTGACGGCAGTGCCGCCCTCGTGGTGTCGGCAACCATCCCGGGCCCAGCAGTGCTGGGCGGCACTCGTCTGGCGTCAAGCCCGGCCGGCTGCGACAAGGTGGTTTTGCCGCGCACAGGTCACTTCCGGCAGGAAGGGCGAACGGTTCAGACCTTCGCGATCAAGCGCACGACCAAGATTCTCAGGGATATGATCGGCGAATACACGGACGCCGAACGCCGATTGCACTTCATCGGTCACCAGGCCAATCGCGGCATGCTGCAATCGGTATGTCGCCTGACCGGCCTGCCGGAGGACCGGCACCACACGAACGTCGAATATTTCGGCAACACTGCTGCCGCAGGGTCGCCGTCGGTGATCTCCCAGCGCTGGCAATCGTGGACCGACGGCGACGACATCGCCGTGATCGGAGTCGGCTCAGGTCTGACGTGGGGTGGTTTCATCCTTCGTTTTGGAGAAGAAAATTGAAGTACCAGGATTTTTGCGGCCAGAGAACTTTCAGCCTGGAGGAGATCCTTGCCTTCGGCCACGGAACCCTGCTCGAGGATGCGCCCGAGGGCTTCGCCGCACGTTTTCCCATTCCTCCGATGCTGATGGTGGATCGCATCACCAGTATCGAGACTCAGGGCAAGCGCGGCCGTATCGTCGCCGAGCGTGACGTACGCCTCGATGACTGGTTCTTTCAGTGCCACTTCATCGGCGATCCGGTGCAGCCCGGCTGTCTCGGTGTTGATGCCGTATGGCAGCTGATTGGTTTCTACTGCGCCTGGAAGGGTGGCCTCGGTTCCGGTCGGGCCCTCGGCTGCGGCGAAGTCGAGTTCACGGGCCAGATTCGGCCCTATGACGGCACGGTCACCTACGCCATCGATATCGTTCGCTTCGCGGACCTGCCGGCCTCGGGCTCTTCCATCGCCATCGGGGATGCCGTGGTCAGCGTCGATGACGAGCCGATCTACACCATCAAACGGGCCAAGGTCGGCCTCTTCCGTGACATCCAGTATCCCGACTATCCCCTGCGGTCTGCCAACTCCACCGGCGGGAAGATGGAATCATGAGCGGATTTAATGCTGCAACAATCCTCGAGCACTTGCCGCAGCAGGAGCCCTTTCGTTTCGTCGACCGGATTTTGGAAGTTGACGACGACCATATCGTGGCCACATACCGTTTCCGGCCCGAAGCTGATTTCTATCGGGGCCACTTCCCGGGCAATCCCGTGACCCCTGGGGTGATCCTGATCGAAAGCATGGCCCAGGTCGGCGTGGTGGCTTTGGGCATTTATCTGCTGTCCAGGGAGGCGCCCGATGAGGTTGGCAAGGTGGTCACGATGTTCTCCGACGTGGCGATGGATTTCACCGGTGTCGTACGTCCTGGCGACGAGGTGACGATCACCGGCCACAAGCAGTTCTTCCGG
>JAOZPW010000052.1:12930-16429 GCA_029932545.1 Thermoanaerobaculales bacterium
CCTCAAGCTACGTTCCAAGGTGGAGATGAAGCTCGCCGACGGCACGATCGTTGCTTCCGGCACAGTGTCCGGAATGGGAGTGAGCCAATGAGTAGACGGGTGGTTGTGACCGGTCTCGGCGTGGTGTCGTCGATTGGCAGCACGATGGATGACTTCACCGCCTCGTTGCGCGCCGGGACCTCGGGCGCCGAGGTGCATCCGGCCATGGTGGAGCATCGTTTCGGCTGCCATGTAGCGGCGGTACCTGTCGGCGTCAACGAACTGGCCGAGCGGTATTTCGACGAGGAGATGTTGCTGGCCATGAACTCAGGCCATCGTATGGCATCGATTGCCTCCGTCGATGCCTGGACCGACGCCGGCTTCGAGCGCCCCGCAAACGACGATGACGCGGTCAACTGGGACACCGGCGCCATCATCGGCACCGGAGTTGGCGGTCTCGACACTACCGGCGGCAAGATCGTTCCCTTGACTGACGCGTGCAAGGTGCGCCGCATCGGCAGCACCGGTGTTGAGCAGGTGATGGCCTCGGGGGTGTCGGCGCGGGTGTCGGGCATTCTTGCTCTGGGCAACCAGGTGACGACCAATTCCAGTGCCTGCAGCACCGGTACAGAGGCCGTGATCATGGGGCTTGAGCGTATCCGTTCCGGCCGTGCCGAGCGCATGCTGTGCGGTGGCGTCGAAGGCGAGAGCCACTACAGCTGGGCCGGTTTTGATGCCATGAGGGTTTTGTCTCGAAAATTCAACGATTCACCGAAGCTGGCGTCGCGGCCGATGAGCGGTTCCGCCGCCGGCTTCGTACCTGGCGCCGGGGCCGGAATACTCTTGCTCGAGAGCCTTGACAGTGCTCTCGAGCGGGGTGCGCGTATCCACGCCGAGGTGCTGGGCGGTGATATCAACTGCGGTGGCCACCGCATGGGAGGGTCGATGACCGCACCCAATCCCATCTCGGTGCAACGCTGTATTCGGGGCGCTCTGATCGATGCCGGTATCGGGCCCGAGAGTGTCGATGCCATAAGCGGCCACCTGACGGCCACCGGCGCCGATCCCAGCGAGGTGCGTTCGTGGGCCGCTGCCCTCGGGTGTTCACCGGCTGACCTGCCGCTCATTACCTCAACCAAGTCGCTGATCGGACACACTTTGGGCGCCGCCGGCGCCATCGAGGCCATTGCTGCCATAACCATGATCGAGGAGGGCTTCGTACACCCGTCGATCAACTGTGAAGACGTTCACCCGGAGATCGAGCCCTTTCGGCATTCCATTCCCCATCAAATTCGCGAGCTCCCGGAGCTCAAGACCATCATCAAAGCCGGCTTCGGGTTTGGTGACGTCAACGCGTGCCTGGTGTTGGCGTGTTACCAGGGCTGAGGCCAAAGAACAACCGAGAAAAAGGAGAAACCATGAGTCAGCAGCAGATTTTTGAGAAAGTCATCGCCGTCCTGAAGAGATACACCAAGAACGAGGACGCCCTCAACGGCGTATCGGCCTCCACCAATATCCTTGAGGACCTCAAGGTCAACTCGGCCCGCTTGGTCGATGTGATCCTCGATTTTGAGGACGTTTTCAACATCGAGATCGCCGACGAGGATGCTGACAGCGTCAATACCGTGGGTGATGCCCTCCAGTTAATTGAAGCCCGCATCGGGTGATTGCAGAGTTGGCCGTCGAAACCACCGGCCCCAGCGCCTCAGCTGGGGTCACCAGTCGCCGACTCCCGTGGCGGAGTCGGCTGGCCCTGGGCGTGCAGAGCCTCGTCGTGCGTCTGGTCGGGCCGATCACCCTCATCGGGATCGGCCTGGTCATGCGTTTCCTCTACGGTTTCAAATTCCACGACCTGCGTGATATTCGGCATCGGTTCAAGACCGAACTCAAGGCCAACTCTGGCCCGGTGCTGATAGCCGCCAACCATCTGACCTTCGTGGACTCGCCGATCCTCACATGGGGATTGGCGCCTACCTGGTGGTACGTCTTTCATTCGGCCAAGATGCCCTGGAACACCCCTGAACGCAGCAACTTCGCTGCAAACCCTTTCACCAGAGTCGTGGTCTACCTCTTCAAGTGCCTGCCGATTACCCGGGGAGGCGATCGCAAGGTCGTGACTCTGGTTCTCGACAAACTGGCCCATCTCCTCAATCGAGGGCATCTGGTACTGATGTTCCCCGAGGGCCGGCGCAGCCGCACCACCCGCGTCGATCGCACCCAAGCTGCCCACGGTGTCGGCCGTTTGGTCAAGGCGGCCCCGGGCACTCGAGTTCTGTGTGTCTACCTGCGTGGCGACCACCAGGACGAGTACTCCCTTTTGCCGGTCAAGGGAGAGACATTTCATCTGGCCACATCGTGGCTCGAGCCGGCCACCGAAAAGAAGGGGCTGCGGGGCTCGGTCGATATTACTGACCAGATTCTGACCCGTCTCGAGGAGATGGAAGAGGAATACTTTAACCTGAGATGAGTGGTTCTGCAGGATGAGATGTGCCAAGCCCTTGAGGCTCTGGTGCTTGCAAAAAACGCAGGCATACCCGAAGGTACGTCGAGGCTTTTTGCAAGCAGGGACTGATGCGAATTCGAAGGTCTACACTTTCGACGGTGTGGGAAACCGAATCGGGCAGCGCAGGCGATCCAGAGCCCAAGAGATTGGTGCAGATCGCCGGCGAGAATCACTGATTTCAGGTTTTGGGGTTGGCAATGACGTCGTTGACCTCGATGATCCCGAGACCGTCGTCGAGGGACTGAATCCCCGGTTCGACGAAAGGGTGTTTACCTCCGGAGAGAGCCGTAAACTGGCCGAATCCTGTGATACCCATGCTCTCCGCTGGACCCTGTGGGCGGCCAAGGAGAGCGCCTACAAGTTGGCTCAACGATGGGATCCTGAAACGGTATTTTCTCAATCGCGGTTCGTGACAGACATTGGCGACAACGGTCGCGGCATTGTGCATTACGGCGACTGGCACTGTGTCGTATCGATCAGTCACGAAGGATCCGCGATTCATGCCCTCGCGACTTCAAATCACTCTGACCGGGAGCGGGTCGTTTCCGGTCTCGGCCGGATCGAGGAGAGCGACGATCCCAGTGTCCGCGTGCGTGAGTTGGCAATCAACTCCGTCGCCCGTCACCTCCAGATCGAGCTGACAGCGCTTATCATTACTGCCGGGGAAGATCGCATCCCGGTGCTTCTCCTCGATGGGCAGCCTTCAGGCTATCTGTCTCTGTCCCACCACGGCGCGTTGACGGCTTTTGCCTGGATGCCGCCCCGGGGAGAAAGAGGGGGAGAGGGGGAGAGGGGGAGAGGGGGAGAGGGGGAAGGATGAAGGCTCAGCTTTCGAAGCGATAGCCTTCGCCTCGAACGTTGTGGATGTGACGGGGTTTGAGCGCATTGTGTTCGAACGCCTTGCGAAGTGACAGGATCACATTGTCGACGACACGGGTATTTGGATGGTTCGGCAGGCCCCACACCTCAGCCAAAAGGTCTCTCCTGCTGACGACCTGACCTCGACGATTGAGCAAA
>JAOZPW010000298.1 GCA_029932545.1 Thermoanaerobaculales bacterium
GGGTCGGCATCAGGTCGAGCACCTCGACCACGGTGTCGATCGTCGTGGCCTGGACGCTCGGCATTCTGATCATCAGCGGAACCCGGGTGACCGCGGGATAGAGGGAATTGTTGATCAGGTCACCGTGCTCCGAGAGGGCAAAACCGGAGGTGCCGACGAGGACCAGCGTCGAGGTGTCCAGGCGGCCGGAGGAGCGCAGTTTCTCGATGAATTCGCCGATTGCGGCGTCGATCCGGGTGACATGGGCGCTATAGGCGGCACGAGCATAGGTCAGATCTTCGTCGTTCAGGGAGTCAGGAGTCTCAGAGATGAGGGCCTGTTGCAAACGCTGAGCGAAGCCTTCTGGGGCCTTGAGTTCGGATGTGGCCGTTGATTCCAGGCGCCCTGCGGACCAGCCTGCGACCACGAGGAATACATCTTCCCCAGCATGCTCACCGAGCCAGCTCAGGCCGGCCTGACCGGGCTTCGGACCAACGGTATACTGGCCAAAGCCCTGTTCCAGTCCGAAAGAACCACCACCCTTGGCGCCCTGGATAAAGGCTGCGGCCTTCAGTCCAGAAGTTGAGAGGCTCTCCGCAAGAGTATTGGCTTCAGGAACGAGGTGGTCACCGCTCTCCACAAGACCGTGGGTCGTCGGGTAAAGACCGGTAAGCAGACTTGCCAATGATGCCTGCATAACTGGCGCCTGAGCCCACGCCTGGTCGAACCGCACGGACTCGCCTGCGAGGGCGTCCAAGGCCGGAGTCGAAGCAGCGCCGCCGTAGCAACCCAGTGCATCGGCGCGCAGACCGTCAATGGCGAGAATAATGACCGAGCGCGCCTGGGACTTTTGTTCGGTGGCCTTGTGAGCCCCATCTCCGCCACAACTGCCCGAGAGCAGCATCGCAAGCGTGAGCATTGAGACTGTAAATAGCGCTGCAAACGTCGTTTTCCGAGTCATAATTCCTCCGTTGGGGCCTTCAGGATCGAACGCCGGCGGAATTTTAGCAGGTTCCCGTGACAAACGGCGAGTGCAACTGATCCGAGATTGACGATCGGGATACGATCACCTTTCGAGAATAGAGTCATTGACCATTGAGCTTTGAAAAAAACCGACCGAGATGAACTCGGTCGGTCTCTTCGTTGTATGCCCGAAATGTCGCGGCGAGGTTCAACCCCGGAATCTGGTTCCCGGTTTGACCGGTCGACCTTCCTCCTAGTCGATCGAAAACGACTGAAGCTCGACAGGAAAGGTGTCTGCGGCGATATGAATGTTGTCGATGCCGATCTCGTCTCGGCTACCGCCTCCGCTGACGTCGTCGGTAAACCAGCGAACATAGAAGGTCGATCCCACAGCGATGTCCGTGATAAGGCCGTAGGGGCCGCCCATGGTCGTCCGGGTCCATTGGACGTCTGGTGGGTCAGCCGTTTCAGGGGTTGTCGTCATTAAAGGGCCGATTCCGACCCACGAACTGCCGTCGGCTGAGTATTCACAGTTAAAGGAGTTTGCTCGACCCTGATCATTGAAGACGAGGACGTCATACTGTAGGTCGAGCACAGTGATGATGCCGCCGGTGGAATTGGTGAAACGGAGTTCGATGGAACCGGGGGTCACGTCGGATCCTCCCGGTTGCAGCATCAAGAAAACATCACCGTCGGTGCCGGCATAGACGCCTCCGCTGCTTGCACCGCCCGAACTTGCTCCACGGGCGTGGTCACCGGAATCAAAGGTGCCGCCCCAAGTTTGGTCTCCATCGCTCAGACCCATCACCCTGATTTCATCGGAGTCCAACTGGCCGGCGGCCGGGGTCGCCGAAAAACCCGATCCGGTAAAGCCGGTGAAGGTAATGTCCGTAGGTGTCGAGTCGATCAAAACGATTTGCGCTCCCGCCGGAACGGCGACTGCTATCGCAGCGATGATGATTAGTATTTGTGTTGTGCGTTTCATTCTCGTGTCCCCCTGCTGAAGTATTGAAAATAGGTTGAAATTCCCAGCTTAAGAAAAATATGGTAACACAAAAGCCTGGTGTGTCGATGATCTACCCTTGAGAAGGCTGAGCTATGATATGGCTCCGCATTTTGGTGGGATCGAAGGGACGAGGTGAATGATGCGTCAAGTTGTTTTTATGATCGTGGTGGGTCTGGTGAGCGGCATCGTGGCTTGTGGTGGCGGGGCGCCGCAACAGGAAGTGACTGGGGAAACCTTGTCAAAGGGCCTGATGGCGGCTCTGGCGGTCTTGGAAAAAGGGCCTGACGGAAAACCCGTGCCGCAGCCTGCGCGTCTGGGAATTTTGACGCAGACGAATGGCGAATGGAGCTGGTCCGAGATCGAGGACGGGGACAGCAACGTCTTTCACAAAGCAATGGTCTACAGCCCGAGTGAGGGTGTCAGCGGCATCTTGACCGCTGGGGGCACCAAAGCAATGCTCAAACTCAGGGTCGGGGATAATGAGCCCGAACTGCTGTGGGAGGCGGACTTCGGCGGCAAGTGGAGCCGGATGCGCGATATTGAGGTCGCTGACATCTATGGTGACGGTACGGCGACGATCGTCGTCGCAACCCACGATCAGGGTGTGGTGGCAACCGTTCGACCCGGCAAGGACGGGACCTGGGAAGTCACCGAGTTGGATCGGCAGGAGAACACGGTCGTGCACGAGGTTGAGGTTGGTGATCTCGACGGGGATGGTGTGTTGGAGATCTACGCCACGCCGAGCGCTCCAAACAAGCTGGATGGCACGCCCCAGCCAGGGTGGGTGACGCGCTATGTCCCGGCAGCGGGTGAAGGTGGAGTTATCGTAGCCGACCTCGGTGATCGGCATGCCAAAGAGATCCTGGTTGACGATATTGATGGCGACGGCACGGATGAGTTGTACGTTGCTCTGGAGGCTGTGGCCGGAGGTCAGGTTGAGATTCTCCGCTACGACGCGGAAACCGATCCGGCCGGCGGCATCACCGTAGCAACTCTTCCCGATACGCTCTGTCGTTTCTTGACCGCCGGTGATATCGACGGTGACGGTGTCAAGGAAATGGTGGCGGCGGCACACAAGAGCGGACTGTGGCTTATCAGACCTCGGGTTGATGGGCCTTGGAGGGTGACCTTGATCGACGGTGAGAGTGGTGGCTTCGAGCACGCTGCGCTGTTGACTGATCTTGACGGGGACGGCGTCGATGAGCTCTACGTCGCCAATGACAAGGGCGGCGAGATCAATCGGTATGTTCATACCGAAGCGGGTCTTGAAAAAGAAACCCTCTTTGTTTATCCGGCGGGACTTTCCGGCTTCACCTGGAATCTAATGCCGGTGCCGGTGGATCTGATTCCGGGTTGATGGTTCTTCAGGCTCTCGGCCAGGCTGCCGGCATCGATCGAAATCATCCGGGCGGGGATAAATCCCGTCCTTACGGTAATCATTGTAGGGGAGGGGTTTATCCCCTTCTTTTTTCGGTTGATTCATCGGACCCCGCCTATGCCTAAGCCTCCCTTCAAGGAGCGGATGGCGGAGTTCGCCTACCGCCTGGCCACCGAAGGCCAGGCGCCGGGCGCCCAGGCTGCGGCCATTGGTCTGGGGATCCTGATTGGGTGTTCGCCCCTATTCGGGTTCCATCTCGCGTTGGCCCTGGTAGTGGCCAGGATCCTGGGCTTGAGCCGGGTCAAGATGATGGCCGCCAGCATGATTTCCTTTCCTGCCTTCGCACCCTTTTTGATTTGGGGAGAGCTTCAGGTGGGTAGCAGACTCTTGAGAGGGCATTGGAGGCCATTTCTTCCGCGTGACCTTCGCCTGCCGGGACTGGCTGAACTGGGTGGGGATTTGATCGTCGGGAGTCTTGTGGTGGGTGCGGTGTTGGGTGCGTTGGGTGCTCTCATTGTTTGGCTTTGGGTGCCAAAGGGTCCTGTCGCTGCTAACCGACGTGATGTGGTCGAAAGGGCGGCCCATAGATTCCTCAAGATCGGCTATCGCGAGTGGTGGCGTACGAGACGGGAATTGCGCCGACATCCGGAACTCGCCCTCCGGGCCGGCAGGGGAGATTTTGCGGCTGGCGGGAATTTCCTGGATCTTGGATGTGGAGATGGGGCCCTGTTGGCCGCAGTCCTGGAAGCCGAGGAAGGACGACGCCCCGCACACCTGCTCGGCGTAACCCTCGAGGCCGGCGTCGCGCACCAAACGGAAATCGCCTTGGGCTCAGACGTGACAATGGAGATTGCAGACCCTTCCGCTTGGCCTCTGGGTTTGCCCAATGCCGTCGTTATCTGGGAGACACGCCGCCGCCGAGCGCCGGTCCTCGACGACCGGCTGCTCGAACAGATCCACAGGACACTCGAAGACAAAGGACTTCTGGTCGTAGCCGGTTTGAACGGCCGCATGCCCCAACCGGACGGGGAGTCGCTGACCGGCCTGGAAGAGCGCCTGGCGGCCGCTGGATTTGAGGTTGAAGTGGTAACCGGAAGGCGAACAGGCCTCCGACGTCCGGTGTTGGTGATAGCGAGAAAACTAGAAACTGGAAACTAGAAACTGGAAACTGCAGGCTGGTGCAACGTGCTTCTGCGAAGAAGAATAGCCACAAAAAGGCACAAGA
>JAOZPW010000299.1:0-2798 GCA_029932545.1 Thermoanaerobaculales bacterium
GTTCCTTTCATCAATGACACTACCGATAACGGTAACGATAACGGGCTCGGGCTCGGGACGACACGGACAGGACCCATGATTTCAAGCCTTAGGTGTGAGTGTTCCCTAAGTTAGTGCTTATGGGGCGGATCCCCGTATCCGCCCGTGTTCAGCCCAGGTTTGCCATAATGCACCAATGACGATTTCGGACTCTCTGGTCGAGTGGTTTGCCGAGAACGCTCGATCCCTTCCGTGGCGGACCGATCCTCGGGACGCCTACCGGACGCTGGTCAGCGAGATCATGCTCCAACAGACCCAGGTGGATCGGGTGACGCCGCGCTTCGTTGAGTTTGTCCATCGATGGCCGGACCTCAAGGCCCTGGCTGCGGCGTCTGAAGATGACGTTTTGTCCGTGTGGTCAGGTCTGGGCTACTACCGACGGGCTCGTTTGCTCCACCGACTGGCTCGTGAGGTCGTTGAATCGGGCAGGGATCGATTGCCTCAGGACATCGAGGGCCTGCGAGCCCTTCCCGGAATCGGGGACTATACCGCCGCTGCGGTCGGATCCCTGGCCTTCGGGCTGGAGGCGCCGGTGCTTGACGGTAACGTGGAGAGGGTCGTGGCCAGGATGACGGCCTTTGGCGGGAACCCCAGGACCAGCATTGCCCAAACCCGAATGAAATCTTGGGTCAGGAAACTGTTTCCGGGGCACCATCCGGGCGTCGTCAATGAGGCTCTGATGGAGTTGGGCGCTACGGTGTGCATGCCTTCCAGGCCCCGGTGTGAGGCATGTCCACTGGCTTTTGAGTGCAAGGGGCACGAGGCGGGGCGGCCGGTAGAATATCCTCCTCCTCGTAAGGTCAGGGAGACCGAACACCTGCGCTGGGTTGCCGCGTGTATTGTCGGGCCGGACGGGCGATGGCTTCTCCGAAGAGTCCAGGAGGGGCCAATTCTCCGTGGCCTCTGGTTGCCGCCTCTGGCCGACCTCGAAGCTCAGGCGGATCCCGTCGGTGTTGCGATGGGGCTCACTCCTGAGGGGTTGATGGTGGAATGCGGAGCGGTGTCCGGTGCGGTTCGTCACCATATCACCCACAGGCGAATTGAGGTCGTCCCGGTATTGATGCACGTTTTGCACACCGATTTTCCCGCCGCGATGTGGCAATGGTCTCGCCCCGGAGAGGTCATTGGAGGGACATCAAGTCTCTTTGAAAAACTTCATAAAGCCATTGAAATCAATGAGAAAAAACATCAATAACTGATACACCGCAGTGCGGCAAAACAGATGAACCGTGATTCAGTTCTCTGGTATACTTCGGCGGTGAACGAGGGTTTGGTCTGTGCGTTTCGGGGCTACTGAAGCACGCCGGACTCTCTCGTTCTATTGATCGGGGGAGGGGACATGCATCACGCGACAGCCGGTGTTTTTCTTGGGATTCCTGGAGTGGTCTGGTTCTGGATCATCAGCATTTTTGGCATCGGGGGAGTCGTATATTCCCTGAGTCAACGCTTCCAGATGCTCAGACTGGGCCGAGAGGAAAACCGGTTTGACCGATGGGGTGAACGCATCAAGCACATGCTGGTCTTTGCGATCGGCCAGAAGAAGATGTTTGACGATCCCTTCGCCGGGCTCTATCACCTGTTGATCTTCTACGGATTCCTGGTGGTCAGTCTGCGCACGGTGTCAATGGTCATCGAGGGCTTCTTTGCGGGCTGGGAGTTACCGCTGTTGCATACGCCAGTGGGTCACGCCTACCTCTTTTCCAAGGACATCTTCGAGTTGCTGGTCCTGGTCGGGTTGACCTTCGCCCTGTGGCGGCGAACCGTTCAGAAAAAGGATCGTGTGATCAACAGCTTCGGGGCCTTCCTGGTGGTCGGTCTGATCGGTGGCTTGATGATCACCGATCTGGTGTCCGAGGGCGCCCGGATCGCGGGTGGAACCATTGACGGTTCCTTCCTGCCGGTGTCCGCCGCAGTTGGGTTTCTGTTCAGCGGAATGTCCGAGGGCGCCCTGCAGTTGATCTACACCTCGTTTTGGTGGATTCACCTGTTCATTCTCTACTACTTCGCCAACGAACTGCCCTACTCCAAACACTTCCATGTCTATACGGCGATTCTGAACGTCTTCTTCGCAAAGTTGGAGGCGCCCGGCGCCTTGCCGACGATGGATCTGGAGAACATCGAGGACGATACCCGCTTCGGCATTTCTACCGTCACCGACTTCACATGGAAGCAGATGCTGGACTTCTACACCTGCACCGAGTGCGGGCGCTGTCGGGAATTTTGTCCGACGACCCTGACCGATAAGCCCCTGCAGCCGGTACTCTTGACCAAATTGCTGCGCGATCAGGTCTACTCGGAACAGAAGGGTCTGTTGGGTGATCCAGGAGAAAACGGTGGGCAGTCCGAGAATGAACTGCTGCCGCTGATCGTCGATCCCGAGATCATCTGGGCCTGTACGACGTGCAGAATGTGTGAACAGGCGTGTCCTTTGGATATCTCATATGTCGACAAGATTGTCGAGATGCGCCGTAATCTGGTCCTTGAAAAGGCGGAATTCCCCGAGGCGGCCCAGCCCGCGTTTCGTGGATACGAAGTCAACGGCAATCCCTGGCAGCTGCCGGCCGAAGAGCGGGCCAACTGGGCTGACGGGCTCGATGTGCCGCTTGCGGCTTCGTCCGTTGGAGATTTCGAGTACCTGTTCTTCGTTGGTTCCCCGGGAAGCTACGACGACCACGGCAAGAAGGTCTCAGAATCACTGGTCAAGATCCTCAATGCAGCGGGCGTCAAGTTCGCCCTCCTGGGCGCCGAAGAGTTGACCT
>JAOZPW010000299.1:2808-4549 GCA_029932545.1 Thermoanaerobaculales bacterium
TAATACCTCTATCAGATGATTGCCCAGCAGAATATCGAGACCATGGACGGCTACGGCGTCAAGAAGATCGTCACCAACTGTCCCCACGTCTTCAATACCTTGAAGAACGAATACCCGGACCTCGGCGGGAACTACGAAGTCATTCACGGCACACAACTGGTTGCCGATCTCGTCCGAGCGGGTCGGATTCAGCTGACCGAGACCGTTGATGAGGCGCTGGCCTACCACGATCCCTGCTACCTGGGGCGGACCAACGGCGAATTTGAGGCGCCCCGGTTCCTTCTCAAGGTCATTCCCGGCCTCAAGGTGCACGAGGCTGATCTCCACCGAGAACGCTCGATGTGCTGCGGCGCCGGCGGCGGCAGGATGTGGCTCGAAGAAGATCTGGGCACCCGGATCAACCAGCTGCGGTTCTCACAACTCAAGGAGTCCGGCGCCACAGACGTCGCCGTGGCCTGTCCCTACTGCTTCTCGATGCTCTCCGATGCCCAGAACGAGACGGGTCATGAAGATGCCAAGACCTGGGATGTCATTGAGTTGGTGGGGCGGGCGTTGGGGTGATAGCTCCGATTTCTTAGCCACAAAATCCAACTCCTGTTCTCAGGAGGGTCTGAGCCATTCGCGCTCGATCATCTGCCGGCCACGGCGCCGCCGTGTGGGTAATCTCGTCTTGCATTCCCCGGCAGAATGTGGGAAATTGGCGAAGGACGTTTCGCTCACAAAGTAATGAATTCGAGATTCAAGCGCATCCAAGGAGAGTGCAATGCACAGAGCCCTTTCGGTGATCATCGTTTTCATCCTGATGTTGTTGGCAAACCCGGTTGCTGCTGAGATGCCGACCGGGCTTGGGTCCTCCATGTGGGCTGGTGTCAAAGCGCCCCAGAAAGGGATGTCCGCGCCGGGTAGGGCCGGTTGTCAGTGGCAGCCTGGGTTTAGTCTCGACCATGTGCGGGCGTTCGCCGTCTATGACGACGGCACGGGGGAGGCCCTGTACGCGGGGGGGGATTTCACCATTGCGGGCGGTGTCACCGTGAACCACATCGCGAGGTGGGATGGCACTGAATGGTCGGCCCTCAGTGGTCCGTCGGGCGCCGGCATGGATTACGAGGTCAACGCCCTGGCTATGTATGACGACGGTACGGGGGAGGCTCTGTACGCTGGGGGCAAGTTCTTAACGGCGGGAGACGTCTTCGTGAACTTCATCGCGAAGTGGGATGGCACGGCGTGGTCGGCCCTCGTTGGACCTTCGGGTGTCGGTATGGACCGCTGGGTCTATGCTCTGGCCGTCCATGACGACGGTGGTGGTGAGGCGCTGTACGCGGGTGGCTATTTCACTCATGCCGGTGGTGTCGCTGTGAACCACATTGCGAAGTGGGATGGCACGGCGTGGTCGGCCCTCAGTGTCGGCATGAACGACGACGTCAAAGCCCTGGTTGTCTATGACGACGGTAGTGGTGAGGCTCTGTACGCAGGGGGAGTCTTCACCTCGGCGGGCGGAGGTATGGTGAATGGTATCGCGAAGTGGGATGGTACGACGTGGTCAGCTCTCAGTGGACCCTCGGGTACGGGGATGAACGGCTGGGTCTATTCATTGACGGTTTTTGACGATGGTGGCGGGGACATGCTGTATGCGGGGGGTGATTTCATAGCTGCGGGTGGTGTCACGGTGAACTCCATCGCAGGGTGGGATGGTACGGAATGGACGGGTCTCAATGGGCCCTCGGGTACCGGCATGAACGGC
>JAOZPW010000053.1 GCA_029932545.1 Thermoanaerobaculales bacterium
ATGGAGGAAGAATGAACCAGGAAAAGACCTCAAAATCAAGCTGTTGTAGCGGTTCGCCGGTCACCGAAATAGTCCCGAACGACAAGGATGGCGTTCGAGCCCAGGTCAGCAAGGCCTATGCAAAAGGCCGTCACCCTCAGCGTCAAGGAGGACGGCAATACATGCTGTTCAAACACGCTTCCCGTCGGAATTGCTGCACAGACAGCCGGCTACAGTGACGGCAAAACGGCCAAATACGCGGATGCCGCCCATTCCTCCTTTGGCTGCGGTAACCCCCTCCCCCCTGCTCCCCCTCTCCCCCTCGTCCTTCCTGGGAGATCACTCTACCCTCAGCCCTGGTTGCTCCGCTTCTCCTCCAACTCGGCCCAGCGATCGAAGAGTTGATCCAGCCGGAGTTGCGCCTCGTTGTGAGCCTCGAAGGCCTCGTGCGCCTTGTGGGCATCCGAGACGACAGCCGGGTCCTCTAAACGGGCGGCCGAGGCCTCGAGGTCCCGCTCGGCAGCAGCAATCTTTGTCTCGATTTCCTCGTACTCCCGCTTTTCGAGGTAGGACAAGCCCTGTTTCTTCTTCTTTTCGCGTGGCGCACTGGTTTTATTCCGGCCGGTCTTCAGCCGACTCAAGGCAACCGTCTCCTCCCACTGGGCAACATCGGCAAAGAACGTCGCGCCACCTTGACCGCCAAGCCCCAACAGGAGTGTTGCAACCCGATCCATCAAGAGCCGATCATGGGTCACAAGAACCAGGGCGCCGGGAAAGTCCAATAGACTCTCCTCCAGAACTTCCAGGGTTGGGATGTCCAAATCGTTGGTCGGCTCATCGAGGATCAAGAGATCGGCGGGACGCAACATCAGGCGGGCGATGTGGACACGTGCCTTCTCTCCGCCGGACAGCTCCTCGAGGGGCAGGTCCAATTGATCTGCACTGAAAAGGAACCTCTTGGCCCAGGTAACGATATGAACCGGACTCCCACGATAGATGACCGTATCGCTCAGCTCGGCCAGGGCACGCCTCAACGGCATCCGGGGATCGAGTTGCTCCCGATTCTGGTCAAAATACACGGTACGAAGCCCCTCTGCCCTCCGAAGGGTTCCATCATCCGGGTCGATTTCTCCAGCAAACACCCTTAACAGGGTGCTCTTGCCACTCCCGTTGGCCCCAACAACACCGAGACGCTGTCCCGGCCTCAGCAATATCTCCAATCCGGAAAACAGCTCTTTCCCTCCAAGGCTCTTCGATAGGTCGGTCGCCGCCAACAATCTCTTGGTCTTGCGCCCTGAGCCCGTCAGTTCAATCCCCTGCACCTCAACCGCGGTCGTGCGATCGAGGCCCCTCAGCTCCTCTTGGAGTTCCTCCGCAGCGTCGATTCTGGCCTGTGCCTTGGTGGTCCTGGCCTTGGGGCCCCGCCCAAGCCACTCCAACTCTCGTCGCACCCGATTGGCCAGGCCTTCCCGGTACTGCGCCCGGGCGGTCAAGAACGCCTCTCTCTTGTGCAAGAACCCGCTGTAGGTACCCTCGGCCGCAAATACGCCACCGGGATACTGCGGTGCGACCTCGAGTATCCGCGTTACCGTTCGGTCGAGAAACACCCGGTCATGACTGATCAGGACAAAGGCAAGGCGCTCAGATGTCAACAACCTTTCCAGATGGAGCATGCCTTCAAGATCAAGATGGTTGGTAGGTTCATCAAGCAACAGCAATTCCGGGGCGGATGCCAAAGCCACAGCTATGGCAACCCGCTTCCGCCATCCTCCCGACAACGTACCGATCGAAAGGTTGACATCGGAGAAACCCATTCGCTCCATCACGATTCGAGCCCGCACTTCCCGTTCGACCGAGGTTTCGACAGGAACCGCATGGGCCTCGGCAGCCCGGATTACGACTGCAGAAACACTCTCCGCAGGATCGAAATGGGGATCCTGAGGCACTGCCGCAATCCTGAGTCCCTTGCGTCGATGGACGGTTCCGGAATCCGCCTCGTCGTCGCCGGCGAGGATATTGAGCAACGTTGTCTTGCCGGCGCCGTTCGGCCCGATGATGCCGATCCGGTCACCCTCGCCAATGTTCAAATCCAGCCCGTCGAACAGGGTCCGAGGACCGTACGACTTTTCCAGGTTCCTGCAGTTGATCAGTGACGGCATGAGCTTGCCCACCCAGCGAAGCCGGAACCAAAACGAAGCCGACCGGCCTGCCGGTCAGCAGAACTGGGTTGCAGGCTGCAGGTTTCAGGAAACCCAACGGGCTCCTCAAACTGAGACCTGAGACTCTCGAACCTGACTCGGTTCCTCGGAAATCGAGACCAAGTGGTCGCCGCCATCAATCGGCTTCGATATCGAGGTAGTGAGCCTCGGGGATTGCTCGCTGGATGGCTTCCTCGATCAGATCAATCTGATCGCCGAGCTCCTCAATGACGCAATCGGCAAATTTCTCCGAAAACTCCGGATAGTCCGGGTGAGCTGCAATATCCGGGAACCGACCGAGCAGGCGCTTCTCGACCTTCGCCGCCAGAATCTCTGCGGAAAACTCGATATCGGCGGAAACACGGTAGGTCTCGCTATCCAGCATTCGGGTCCGCAGAGCAACTATTTTTTCGACCACGGGGTTACTCGACAGAATTTCCCTCACTTGCTGCCGGGCATCGGGGGGAATGGAAGGGCCAACCAACAGATGGCTGGTTCGGGCAACCAGCCAGACGGCAATTGCACCAAGCAAAATGCCGATCAGGATCGACGCCACGGCATCCCACGCGGTGTTGCCGGTCCAGTGAGCCAGAAAAATCCCCCCAAGCGCGAT
Source organism: Thermoanaerobaculales bacterium (assembly GCA_029932545.1). Lineage (GTDB taxonomy): Bacteria > Acidobacteriota > Thermoanaerobaculia > Thermoanaerobaculales > Sulfomarinibacteraceae > DAOWGJ01. The sequence continues at coordinate 2,791 of JAOZPW010000053.1, forward strand.
CAGCACTCCGAGGCAGGCTGCCGAATCTTCCATGACCACAGCCACTGCCGTCGGGTCGGCCTGATACCGAAGATACGAAAAAAGCGGTCTTCCATGGGCGTCCTTGTACACCGTTTTGACTGCGAAAACGAGCACACCAAACTCGAGAATAAACGAAACGATCAGAACACCGACAGCCCAACCAAGGGCCTCCAGCTCATGAGGGTGCCGCAAGCTCTGGATGCCGTGATAGACCGTGACCCCACACCCGAGGAAGAAAATTCCGACGGCAGACATCAAGGCCCAGACAGCCCGTTCGCCGCCGTAACCGAAAGGAAAGCTGGGGTCGGCAACCCGGGAAGAACGGCGGATCCCGACCATCAGCAGGACCTGATTCAGCGTATCCGCCAGGGAGTGCATTGCCTCCGACATCATCGCCGCCGACCCGGTGATGAAGAACACCCCGGTTTTTGCCACCATGACAATTGAGTTTCCGATAATTGCCGCGGCTACTGCGCGGTGGGATCCGTGGGCCATGTAATGCCTCCAAACCCGGTGATCTTAACCCGGCGGCACGCAAACGAAAAAGAAACGAGGCACCGTAAACCCGAGCCCGAGCCCGTTCCCGTGCCCGTTACCGATGGTAGTCACTCACGCTCAAGCGCAGGAAAACACAGAGGCGGCAGCAGTTCGAAGTCGGTCCTTCGGTAGAAAATCGTCATTTTGTCCCTCCGGGGTGCGACAAGGGATGCCAACCGCAAACGCCCGAGGTGCTGCGAAACTGCTGCCGGCGTCATCTCCAGGATCGTCGCCAAATCACAGACACACAGCTCGCCTGCGCAATCCAACAAGGCGAGGATCTTGAGCCGGGTTGCCCCGCCGAGCAACAAGTAGTGATCCGACCGAGACCTGAGAAGCCGGTCATTCTCAGCCAACCGCTTGCGTAAGTTCTCGAGGTCTTCGACGGACCGAGCCGGATCCACACACTCAATCCTTTCAGAACCCATCTATAGCCCGACCTTCTCACCAGTGTCCGGCTGCAAGACGAAAACCGGTGAGAAGGTCGGACGAGTCTCCATATCGCTATTTTGGAAGATTCTTAATCACTTGTCAAGGCCAGCCCGGCGCCGGAATAGACATCGTCACCAACCGCCGATGAAACGGCCAACTGTCCCAGATGCGCTCCCCCACCCTTCCGACTCGAACGATACCGGCCACCGCGTTGGTGATCCAGATCTCGTCCGCGAAGGTCAGTTCGTCTAAAAAGACATCCTTCTCTTCCACCTTCAATCCAACCGAGGGCAGGGTCTCCAGTACAACCTGGCGCATGATGCCCGGCAGGCACCGTGCCGGAGCGGGTGGAGTCACAACTACCGAGCCACGGCGCACAAAGATGTTGGCCTTCGAGGTTTCCAATAGCCGTCCCTCGTAGCCGACAGCCAACGCGTCATCGCCACCCCATGCCACGGAGCGCTCCCCGGCGTCATGCCACCGGTGGCGGGCAATGACCTTGTGGCCCGCCTCAGGAGGATCCTCCCATCGAACAACAGCCAACCAGACAGGCTTCTGACCGGGCCCGCAGGCCTTCAGCGGTGAACAGACAGCCTCGACTCGAACTGTCCCTGTGCTGGAATCCCGCCATACCGAAACTCTCAGGCGTGAGGGCGCCAGACACCCCGAGGCTTCCAACAACGACTCGAGATCCTGGGGTTGTGGGAGGACACTCTCCTCAACCACCAGGCCGGGGAATCCCAGAAGGCGCTGCCGGTGCATTTCCCAGAGCAGCACACGCCCACCGTCGCAACCCACGGTCGTCATCACACCCTCGACGTGAGCCGGTGGCACGCACAGCGGCGCCTCCCGACGGATCTTTCCGTCCTGCCAGATCACCGAACCCCCACCATCTCGAGCCACTTCCCAATCTTCAACCGTGATTCGGCCTCCTCGGCCTCCGGGTCCGACTCCCATACGATCCCACAGCCCGCCGCCATCTCCAGCCGTCCTTCAGAAGTCCATGCCGTCCGGATCGGCAAGGCCAGTTCGAGATCGCCATTGCCTGCGATCACCCCAAGGGCGCCCGTGAAAGGTCCTCTGGCAACGGGTTCCAGGCCGGCAATCACAGACATCGCCGAGTGCTTCGGGCAGCCGGTAACCGAGCCTCCCGGCGCCATTACCGCAACAATATCCTGCCACGGCATCTCTGATGAAACAGAGGCCGTCACTCGAGCGACCCGGTGGTGAATCCTCTCCCAGCTCCGCACTCGGCCCGGGTCCTCGACGACCACCGACCCCGTCCGGGCGACTCTGCCGAGATCGTTGCGTTCCAAATCGACGATCATCGCCAATTCGGCCCGTTCCTTGGGGTCGGCTTCCAGTTGCCGGATCAAGCTCACATCCTCCTCGGGGGTCGATCCCCGCGGTCGGGTTCCCTTGATCGGCCTTGTCTCCAGGCGCTCCTGACTTCGACTGACAAGCAGCTCCATCGAAGCACACACCAACTCTCCGGAAGAGAGGCCGTCCCACGAAAATGCGCTCAAGTAGTCCGGCACTACGGGACTGACCGCAACCGCTTCGAAAAGCTCCTGGAGGCCGCCATCCCATCGATTGACCGAAAATCGGCGACAGAGATTGACCTGGTAGACGGTCCCGTCGGCGATATGGCCCCGGATCCTTTGGACCCCCTCCTTGAATCTTTCCTTTTCCAGACTGGAACTGAGCTGGGCGCCGACACCAGCGCCTCCGGGCCGAAGAATCACCTGGCGGCCTACCCATTCAGGCTCTAACAGCAACATGCCGGAGAGCCCACCCTCGGGATCGGGCCTTGCCGGAAGGTTACCTGCCAACTGGGCGCACGCCTGATACCCAAGCCAACCGAGAGCCCAGGGCGCGCGATCCCTGATGATCCTTGCCGACCACAGATCCTCGACAGCCTCACCAAATGTCGGCCACCGAACCGCGGGCCTCCCGGCCTCGATCATTTCCCAAGCCCCGTGCCGCCCCTCAAGGCGTCTCCGAGCCCTCCATCCCCCTCGCCACCGGCCCCAGCCAGGGCCCACGAGATCGGCGAAGCCTACCGACCTAGCCGATATCAGGCCGCCACCCATCCACCGGGACCGGGAACCCAAGGGTTCCATCCTCCCGGCGCTCCGACACCCAAATGTCACGGTCCGGTTCACCAGCCTCGAGCTGCGTGATCGTCAGAAATACCCACCGCCCATCGTCGGTCGGCGCTGCCTCGGAGAAAAGAACCCGGTGCGGCCAATCCAGATACACCGGCTGAACCATGCCGCCCATGAACAGCAACTGCCGGTCACCCCGAGCAAAGAAAAGTTCGTTGTCCGGACCGACCCGAGGCCCCCACTCGCTCCCGATGGTGTTGATCCTTGGTTCGAGCGACATCGCATCGGTACTCTCGCTGGGATTCAGTAAGAAGAGGTCACTTTGATTTGCACCCTGACGGGTGGTCACGAACAGAACCTTCGTCCGGCTCCCTGCGAGGTAGACCGGGTCGAAGCTGTCTCCCTCACCCAGACCTTCAATCGCCTCCACCGGACCCCATGCCTGATCACGATGCTGCCTCTGGGATCGTCCGGCCCACGATCCTTCGTCCTCCTCGGACCTGACGGTCACGAGACAAACGGTCTCCTCGGGATCGACCCAGCTCACCGTCGCCTGAATCGCGCCTTCGAGATCAGGGAAAGAGACCAGTTCGGGAAAGGACCATCCGTCCACGCCCAACTCGGTTCTGAAACTCCTCTGGGCTAGGTACTGATGACCTTCGACTGTTTCCAGCCCCTGGCGCGCCGCACCAGCCATCTCGCCACCCGTTGTGCGGCGATATCGACTTGAAAAATACAGTGTCCGGCCACCGTCGAGGGGCACCGTACTGTGCTCAATTCCCGAGGTATTAATCGAGGAGACATCATCGACCACCGTCTCCTCCCCAATTTCGAGACCGGGAAGCCGCCACTTACTGAAGGTGCCGAAATCACCGAAGAACTCAGCGTTGTGAAGCACCGTCTTCTCACCGATCATCCGGGTGGTCCCCTGTGCAGGAATGCTGACGACCTCCGTACCGGGATCAAAATCCCCCAACCGCGCGGGCATCCCATCTCGAAGGACAACGGTATCGGCATCAACACGTATCTCGGCCGTAAGACCCTTCTCGGCGCCAGGGCCTTCTCGCCCCTGCTCCGATTCCGCCTTGTCCAGTGCCCTCGGCGGTGCGACCCGGATTCGGACGATCCACACGCCCGGCTCGTCGGGGGTTTCTTCCACATCGAGAACATTGCCGAAGACCTCGGTGTCCGGTTGAATCGTCGGCCGAGCAGGGTCGAGAAATTCACAGCCCGAAGTTACAAGAACCACGGTCAAGAGAGCCATCAAAACACTATTGGTAACGCGCATTTTTCCTCCGGTTCAGAGTATCTCACCACAGAGAACAACATGGAAGCGCCCGAGCTGACAGCTGAGAGCTCACAACAATATTCCGGCGATCGTCGCCGTCATCCATGACGCCAGAGCACCACCCACCATCGCACGGAAACCCAAGCGTGCCAGGTCCGATCGTCGTCCCGGAGCCACCGCCGCGATGCCGCCAATCTGGATACCGATCGACGAGAAGTTGGCAAACCCACACAGGGCGTAGGTCGAAATCACGATCGCGCGTGGACTCAGACCCTGTGCAGAATGAATGTAATTTCCAAGCTGACCATAGGCGACGAACTCGTTGAGCGAGAGTTTGATGCCCAGCAGATTACCCACAAGGCCGGCCTCTGCCCACGGCACGCCCATCAACCAGGCCAACGGTCTGAGAATGGTCCCGAACAGGGTCTGGAGCGACCCGGGGAAGATCCCGGCGAACTCTCCATTGACCGGCGACATGCCCCCAGAGCTGTACGTGACCCAGACGCCATGCAGCAACCGCCCGTCGATCAGGCTGTCCACCCAGTTGAACAGGACGTCGACGACTGCAATCAATGCAATAAATCCGATCAGCATGGCACCGACATTCAGCGCCAATTTGAAGCCATCGGTGATGCCGCCGGTTGCCGCTTCGATCGTATTTGCGCCGGTATCAATCTTCGGCATAACGACGTCACCTGCAGTCACCGAATGCTCGGTCTCCGGAAAAATAATCTTGCCGAAGACCAGGGCAGCGGGCGCCGACATTACCGACGCTGCGATCAGATGCCCCGCATCCACTCCCATCGCAACATAGGCCGCCAATACACCCCCGGCAATCGTGGCAAATCCGCCCACCATTATGGTGAGCAACTCCGAATCGGTCATCTCGTCCAAAAAGGGCTTGATCAGCAGAGGCGCTTCGGTCTGACCCACGAAAATATTGGCTGAACACGACAGAGTCTCCGCCCCCGAGGTGCCGATCGTCCAGCGCATGAATCGAGCCATCGCCTCGATGACCTTCTGCATGACCCCCCAGTGGTAAAGAACGCCCATCAGTCCGCCGAAGAAGATGATCGTCGGCAGGGCCTTGAAGGCAAACTGGAAACCGAACCCGGGCCATCCCGCATCGGGACCCGGAAAATAGTACTGTCCATCCGCCAGGTTGCCGAAAAGAAAGCGTGAACCGTAGTCCGACAGACTCAAGAAGGCGGCGACCTTTCCCGAAAACACGGCGAAAACGGTGCTCCCAGTCCGGCCGGAGACCACCAGCCATGAGACCCCCCCGGCCAGCAACACCAGGATGCTGCTCTGACGAACGACATCGGGCAGTTTCAACCACCCTCCCCCCAACGCCACAGCCAGGCAGGTCAAGACGACCCACGGCAGCGCACCTGGCAATGCCCAACCGAGGGCTGCAGCGCCCGCCCCTACGCCTACCAACGTAACAAGAGCCAACGACAACCTGCCCGTGAAAAGTCCTCCCGGCCTCAAGAGAACATAGATGCCGATCAGAGCGGCGAAAATCCCCATTCCTATGAAACTCAGGTAGTTGTCCCTGAGGATGATCACCCCCAGAAGAAACTGGAGACCAATGCCCCACACAACCGTCCTCACATTGACCTTCGTCCGATGAGCGGAAATCGCCCAGGCGATTCCCAAGAGGGCGAACAACCCCAACACACTGACCCAATGCATCCAGCCTCCTCGCGTAACCCGATCCGCTCCGGGGATTCTCCCATAGAAAAGGAAAGAAAAGGCATCATTTGGCCACCTCTCTTCGGTTTCCCCGAGCCCGAGCCCTCGATACCGTTACCGTTTCGCGGGTTCAGACCTCCCGCTCCCGGCTCCGTCCTGGTTCCGGCTCCACCGGGTTGGTTAGATATCGATTTGCGCCGGGGCTGGAATACACATATACTTGCAAGTATAGGAGGCTTCTATGTCCCAGATCACGCTTTACCTCGAAGAGGAAACGGCCCAACAACTCAAGGCCGCGGCCGGCGCCGCCGGCCAGTCGGTCAGCAGGTGGGTCGCCGACTTGATCCGGCAGAAGATCGCCACCGAATGGCCTGGAAACGTGATCAACCTCGCCGGTGCGTGGCCCGATCTCCAGACGACCGAACAGCTTCGCGCTGCCGAACCGGAAGACACCCCACGGGAGTTCCTGTGATGTTTGCCCTGGACACGAACACACTGATTTACTTCTTCAAGGGAATCGGCCGCATTGGTGATCGCCTGATAGCAACACCGCCCAGTCAAATATTGATCCCCTCGGTCGTTCTGTTCGAGCTGGAAGTTGGAATCGAAAAGTCCATATCACCAACAAAACGTCGAAAGCAACTCAAAGAACTCCTCGCCGTCGTGACCGTTCAATCCTTCGGCACAATCGAAGCCCGAACGGCGGCCTTGATCAGAGCCGGTCTCGAAAAACGCGGGAAACCGATCGGCCCTCTCGATACCCTGATCGCCGCCACAGCCCTTGCCCACAACGCGGTTCTGATCACGCACAACACCCGTGAATTCAAACGCGTACCCAAGCTCGAGGTTGTGGACTGGTATTAGTCAGGCTCTTCTATATTCCGGGTTCGATCTCGTCCTTCTTTGCATTCCTTCGCGCTCTTTGCGTCTTGGCAATTCAATTGCCTTTCCCGTCACCATCGGGTTAACCCTGAACAACTCCCACCATTTTCCGTAGTTCTTCATGGGAGGGCTCATGACTGCCGTTACATCATCACCTACAACATCCAAAGGAACGATTGCCGGAATCCTGAATATCGCTTCGGGCGTGATGGCACTTACGGGCGGGGCCGTCCTTGCGGCGATCGGTCTGATTGGGACTGGGGTACTCTACGCAATCCCCGACGACATGCCGCCAATCCAGTGGCTGCCGCTGGCCTTCTTCGGCCCAATGGCTCTGATGATCCTGATCGCTGGAGTGATCGCCATCATCGGGGGCATCAAGGCCATCAAACGCACGAGTTGGGCGTGGACTTTGGCCGGCGCCGTCGCCGCCCTGGTCTGCTGCTTGCCTTTAGGCGTCGCCTCCCTGGTCGCCACCGTGATGGCCGAGGGAGAGTTCCGCGGTAGGGTGTGACGCAGATCAGGATCCCGGACTGATTTCAAAGGTCACCGGGCAATGATCTGACACATCCCAGAAGGTGCCGTCTTCCTGGCCTGCCTCCGAAACCAATTCGCCGCAGTTGTGACGTTTGCAGTGCAACCACGACTGTGGGCTCGTCACCTGGTGATCCTCAAATCCCTTGAGATAGACCAGGTCCAGGAGGGAAGGAACCTGGACCCCGTCCCACCGGCCTCCGCCTTCCCAATACTCGGTGCAGCCACTGGAATTCGGCGAACGCCGCAGGCCCGCTCCCTGCATCAGACCGTCGAGCATGGCCAGTTCTTCAGCCTGGGACCCGCCTTCCCAACCGGTGACGTTGAAATCTCCCTGAACAATCAGGTTGGCGCGCTCGGCGCCGAGGGCGTTTTCATCGATCCAGTCGATCAGCGCCCGGTACTGCTGCCTGCGATGTGAAAACCCACGGGGCGCAGCCGCCAGATGCACCTGGATGACGGTGAATTCCAGTGGCGGATCCTGCCGTGTCCGAAACGTCGCCACCAGAGCAGGCTTGTAGCCTTGCGTGACCGCGACACCAGCAATTTCTTCGAACTTACCGACCATCTCAATGCGGTCGTCATCCCACGCCAGGCCAATCATCTGGTTGTGCCGCCCGCCATACGAACCGAAAACCAAGCGGTACTTCCGATTATCCCCGGCCCTCTTGAGAATCTGCCCAAACCGTTGCGTATCTATGATCTCCTCGAAACCGATAACATCGGCATCCAACCCGTGCAGGGCATCCTCGAGGTCACAGATATTGGTTCTCCGGCTGAAGCCAAGATCAGGATCCTGCGGCCTCTGGTCCAACGGAAAATTCCGAATATTCCACAAGGCCACGCGCACTGTGTCCGTTGAAGCAGGAGGCGGCAATTCCCCGGCCGTAACGCCAGACCCGGGAAAACCCTCGCACCGAAGTTGGGTGCGCACCTTGAGAGCCGAGACGACAACGAATGCGATCACCATCACAATTAACACGACTACAATCCGGCCCTTGTGTTTCATTTCTCGCCTCCGGAGGTGATTCTCGCCGATGTCACTCGGAGCCGCAAGGACTTGACACATCTCATCCGCCAGAATCACTCAGGTTAGGCAAAACCAATCTCGTATGGAGGCGCCCGAAACCCGCAGGTCTGATCGCGGGGGCAGTCGTCATCATCTTCTTCATGGGTCCATTGCTGACTGCTGGTCTGGCATTACTGCGGGCTGAGATCAAGGATTCCACTAAGGAGGTCAAAGCACCGGCGTAATTGCCGACCATGCGTCAGTCGTACCGGTCTCGAAGCCATCCGAGAAAATCAAGCCCGTATCCTCTTCAACGGCGGTTACTAAACCACTGTCAACGCTTTCCCAATACACCGATGCCGGAAATATCCAGGGGGCCAGGTGGTAGCGTGCAAGCGTGTCACCGACGAGGCGATGTCGGACCTTGAACATCGGCTTGAGATTTGTCGACGCGTCCGGCGTCAGGTTCACGGTCACAAAGAAAGACTCGAGGTCGCCATAACCGATCGCCGGATTCGGGTCACCTGCGGGCACCAAGACTGCCATCGAAGCGGCGATCCCGGCGTCGGTGACCAACAAGGTGTCGAGCCCGACCTCAAAAACACCACTCCCATCGCTGTCAAACCAGATCTCGACCGATGCCACGAGCTCTTGAATCCCCGAATCCGAAAATAGCCCACCGGTGGAGCTGAGAAATTGCAGATTCAACCGGTTGAGTTCAATATCCGGATCTCCGTCGTGGGCTGCACTAAAAGGAACAATCTCAAAGATCACCGCTCTCTGACCGTCAACGGCCGTCGCCGGCGTCCGATCGAAGGTGCCGACAGTGACCTGTCCCCCCTGATTGGAGAAGACCAAGACCCTGTCGGCCTCGGTCCCGGCGGCAACAATATCGGGCATGCCATTGCTGTCGAGATCAGCCACAACCACCGCTGCCGCCCCCACAAGCGTGTCGGTGACCGCACCCATCGGGATCCACGACGTTCCATACCCGCTATGGTTTTTCCACCGCAGAACCTCTGCCCCGGTCGACGTTGTCGCTACCAGGTCGAGTGCTCCATCGAGGTCAAAGTCCGCCGCACTCAGGGAACTGATGCCGCCGATGTCGGTTGCCGCCCCGTACTTGAACCATGATGTTCCGTTCTGATTGAGGAAAACGTCCAGGGTGTCGCCGGCAGAGGCCGCCACTGCCACATCCTCCCAGCCGTCACGGTTGAAATCCCCAACCTCGAGGTCGATCGGGCCGTCGATGGCCGTGGTGATGTCCAGGGAAGTATATGAAAAGCCGCAGTCCACATTGAGGTAAGCACTGACGGTATCGGCTCCGTATTGGGCGACGATGACATCTGCGCCGTCCTCATGGTCGATATCCACGACCTGAACCGCTGACGCCCCTGACCACAACGACCCCGAGACCCTGAGACTCCACGAACTCCCGTCGCCATTGTTGTTCTCCCAGAAGCGAATCTCCTCACCGAGAAACGACGCGACGGCAATATCGAGGTCCCCATCACAATCAAAGTCCCCGAGATCAAAGTCAATCACACCGTCTATCGACGTGTCGATCATATGGCGTGTATAGGACCCGATAAAATCGAACTCGTACCAGGCCAGTGAGTCCGCACGGCTACCGATGGCGATGAGGTCGAGATGGCCGTCATGGTTGAGGTCCGCGATCCGGACCTTCTCTGCACCGTTGAGATCGGAATCGATGGCGGTCGGAGCCGACCAGCTGCCACCCTGCCGGAACCAGATCAGGACATCGACGGCCCCCGTTTCGTTAAACGCTGTCGCCGCAAGGTCGAGTTCACCATCGCCATCGAGATCACCCGTCGCCAGGGAGGTCACGGCGGGTGGACCGGTGATCGGCCCGCCCTCGAAGGGGAAGGCCGCGGACCAGTGCAGGGAGACATTTTCTCTCCAGGCAACGGTGTCGTCGAACTCCGCTACCGCCACGATGTCAAGATCGCCGTCACCATCGATGTCTGCTGAACGCGCGGACCGGGCGCCACTGGAGTCCGTAGCCACATCCCTCGTGACCCAGGCGCCCGGTTGCCGTTCGATCCATACCACCTCGTTGCCGGTCCTGCCTACGGCCAAAATATCCAGATCACCATCGAGATCCAGGTCCACGACCTCCAGTTCGTAGGCGCCCTCGATCCCACCGGCGATCGGTTGTTCCTCCCAGGGGAGACTGTAACTGACCCAATTCTGGTACCACGCCACCTCTCCATCGGCAAAGGAGCCGGCGATGACATCCAAATCGCCATCGTCGTCCATGTCTGCCAGATCGAGTCCAATGGCCTCGTTGACCGGCCCAAAGATCAGGCGGAAGGCCCAAGGTGACCAGGGATCCCCGGCCAAACCTCCGTTGAGGTACCAGCCGACCACGTTGAGATGGTGTGCGGCCAAAGCGATGTCCAGCCGCCCGTCGCCATTGATATCACCGAGCCTGACGGTGTGGGCGCCCCATGCATCAACATCGACCTCGAAGAGTGCCCATGCCGTGCCCTCGCCGTTGGTATTCTCGAAGATCGTCACAAACCCCTCGGTTGACGTCATGAAGCTCGCCGAAACCAGGTCCACATCACCGTCGTTATCCATATCCCCGGCGACGACGCTGCGCACCCCGGAGATCGTCGTGCCGACAATTGGGTTCTCGACCCAGGTACCACCCCCGGCCCCCGGATTCTTCCACCACCGCACGGCGTTGGCGCCGGTTCCCCGTTTACCGCCCACAACGTCAATCCAACCGTCACCGTCGATATCAGCAGTAAATACCGTGACCGCCTCGTCAAATGCCACAGTGAGCGCGGTCCAAGAGCCCGGTGTACCGTTGAATCTGATCGCGATGGTATCGGCCTCGATGGCTGCAAGGACCACGTCGTCCAACCCATCACGATCGAGGTCGGCAACCGCCACGGCCGCAGCGCCGTCGAGGTTGTCGTGGATCGGGTACACAAGACCAAATGGAATCTCCAGGGCGTCCACGAATGGCGCCACGGTGGCCATCATCAAACTGCAGGCGACAAAGGATCGAATAAACAGCATTATTTCCTCCAGAGGTCTGTCCAAGAGTGAGTTTTGAGGAAAACGCCGTCACAGTCCATACACAGGGGCGACAATCTCATGTACTTCTGCGACACTGTCGTTCCCTTGACCCTGTCGGTCGAACGATTTCAAGGCAATGACAACGAACTCCACTACCCCACCGCTGACCCTCCGCCGGACCTCAATCTTCTGGCTGCCCCTGGCGTTGACCTGGCTGATGATGGCGGTCGAGGGGCCGTTGTTGACCGCAGTCATCGCCCGCATGCCCGACCCCAAACTCAATCTGGCCGCCTTCGGGGTTGCCTTCGCATTTGCCCTGATCGTCGAGGCGCCGGTGATCATGATGATGGCCGCGTCGACGGCTCTGGTCAGTAATCGGGAGACCTACCTCAAGCTCCGCAACTTTACCCAGGCATTGAACGTCGCGATCACCGTCACGATGCTGATCGGACTTGTGCCCGCGGTACATCAATGGGTGATCGGAGGCCTCTTGGGTCTGGACCCGTCGGTCAGTCGTTTGACGTGGCTCCCCTTGGCCCTGCTGCTTCCGTGGCCGGCAGCCATCGGTCTTCGCCGCTTCTACCAGGGCATTTTGATCCGTAACGGCCTGACCCGGCGGGTCGCCTATGGGACCGCTCTCCGTTTGATGACGATGGCAGGCGCGACCACAGCGCTGGTTCTCGGAACCGACCTGGAAGGCGCGGCAGTTGGCGCCGCAGCGCTGTCGTTGGGCGTCACTGCGGAGGCCGTGGGTGCACGGATGCTCTCTGCCCGCCTGATCAAACGGCTTCTGGACGGCCGTCTGGCGGAGACACCGGTCGACGACATCGGATTGCACTATCGAACCATCATCGACTTCTACACTCCTCTGGCCCTAACCTCTTTCTTGAGCCTGGGCGTGCAACCGATCGTCACCTTCTTCGTCGGCCACGGCCGGGCGCCGTTGGAGTCCCTGGCGGTGCTGCCGGTTGTCCACGCCCTGGTCTTCATCTTTCGCTCTCTGGGTCTGGCATTCCAGGAGGCCGCGATTGCACTGTTCGGCGACCAAATGGAAGGATACGAGACCCTTCGGCGTTTCACTCTTTTACTGGGGATCGCAGTCTTCGCCGGCCTGGGCTTGATCGTCTGGACGCCTCTGGTACATTGGTGGTTCTACTCTGTAGCTGGCCTGCCGAGTGATCTCGTGGCCTATGCAGTGCCGGCCGCAAGAATCCTGACAATCATGCCGGTGCTGACGGTCTGGATCTCTTGGCAACGCGCACAGCTGGTTCACTTCAAGAAGACCACGCCGATCACATGGGCCTCGGCCCTGGAGATCACCGGCGTCGTCGCGGGCCTCGTCGCCGGCATCATGATCTTCGACCTGCCCGGGGCCACCGCAGCCGCCATAGCTCTGGTCCTTGGGCGGCTGGCCGCAAACGGTTGGTTGATCCCGCCGATTCAACGTCTGCTCGCCACCTCACCCTCGGTGGATGCCCAAAACCGGAGACCTCAATCGCGGTAATTCTCCGCTAGGAGCGGGGCCGGATTGGCCCATTTCGGCAACCCTGAAACAGAATTCCACCTTCAAGGGGCCAATACGGTACGCGCTCCTAGCTTCCACCAACCGTATCGTCCCAGAACCCTGTCCCATTGACCTCGAATCCATTGATGAAGATCAGGTCCTGAAAGTCCACCTGACGCTTCCAGAGACCGTTCCCCCAGGTGCCGATGACCAGCGTCGTGTCGTCCGGACCGTTGGAATGGATCTGCATCGCCCGGACCTTGACGACATCGGGCATGTTGTCCATGTACCGATACCAGTGCCGTCCGCCACTGTCGGATCGGAAGATACCGACCTCGGTCGCCAGGAAGAGCTGGGAATGATCGTAGGGGTGAGACAACAACTGCCAGTAGTCGACATTGGGCAGGAGGGTTTTGAGGTCCCCCGTGACGTCCCACCAAGATGCACCCTGGTTAGTGCTGAGGAAG
>JAOZPW010000300.1 GCA_029932545.1 Thermoanaerobaculales bacterium
GCGCATGTCTTGCCCGGCTCAACGAAGATCCGTCCAATCTCGAAGCTCTGGAGCGAGTGGTTGAAGGCCTTTTGGAGCGCTCGGACGCGGTTTCTGCGATAGTGCGGGTCGAGGCGTTTCATAAGACGCATGGAGAGGACGAGGATTCTCACCGTCAATGCCGTCGTCTGATGTTTACGGCCCGGAGCACAATGAACGAGAGCCTCTACCGAAGGGCAGCGCGATTGTACCGGCGGGATTGGCCGGAGTTGCCCGATGTGCCGGATTCGCTCGGGGTGGAACACCTCAGCGCATTGATCTCTGCCCTCGACCAGGTTGAAGACGATCGCGGGGCCCTACGGTCCGCCCGTTTTGCTGATGGGTTGGCGTTGCTGGAGACCGTTGATGTGGATACTGTGGATACCCTGCAGTTGCCCGAGGTTGCCGGTTTTGCCTTCCGGGCTGGTCACTTCGACCAGGCGACTGATCTCTACCGCCGTTGGTTCGACCGGCGGCAGGTTGGGGAAAACAAGGACAGTCTCAACCAGATCGCGTGGGATCTCTACCTGATGGGCCGGGAAACTGAGGTCGCGCTCGCGATGGCCCAGGAAGCCTACGACGTCGACCGGGATCCCGGGGTTGGTGACACTCTGGCCCGGCTGCTCTACGTTGCCGGCAAGGTTGACGAGGCGATCGAGATTGAAACCCGAGCCGCCGAAGGCGCCGAGGGCCGGTCGGAAGAAGAGTTTGAGGCAACGGTCGAAATGATGCGAAATGGCGAGGCCCTCGGGGATCGCCCGAGTTTTGAGATTTTTCCTGGAGAGAAGCGGGACTGAGTTTCAAGTATCCTGTCATAGATGACTCTCAACCCTCGCCAAGATCAGCAGATCTCACCGCTTGGTGCCGGACTGGCCCTGGCCGGGGTTTTCATCGTCGAGCGGATCATTCTGGCGATTGCCGGCATTCGGTTCAATATTGACGCCCTCAGCTGGTATTGGCAGATTCTTGATCCTGTCCTGCTGAGAGAGCAGCTTTTTGAGAGCGTCTTTTTTCTCCACGCGCAGCCTCCTCTTTTCAACCTGGTTGTGGGCATTGCGCTCAAACTGGCGTCGGGTGAGGCGACGTGGTTGCTGCATGGGCTCTTCTTATGCCTGGGTTTGGGGTTGGCGCTGGTGCTGTTCGTCGGACTGCTGGAGCTGAACTGGCCTCCGCGAACGGCGGCACTGGCCGTGGCGGTCGCGGCGCTGACTCCAGGCTGGATCGTCTACGAGCACTGGCTTTTTTACGATTTTCCGGTCCTGTTTTTTCTGGCGGTCGCCTGTGTTGCCCTGCTTCGGTTTGCACGGATGGGAGGGTGGGGGAATCTTGGCATCTTCGTTTCGGCCGTTGCAACCATTGCTCTGACTCGAAGCCTGTTCCATCTGGTTTGGGTCGTGGTGTCGATCGGGATCCTCCTCGTTGTGCAACCCCGTCTCAGGGTGTGGCGCGCGGTCACCGTACTCTTGTTGCCCGTGGTCCTGGTGGCAGGGTGGTATGCCAAGAATCAGGTGATTTTCGGATTCTTCGGCCCCAGTTCCTGGTTGGGTCTCAGCCTCGCCAAGACGGCGACGGCCAGGTTGGATCCCGTCGACCGGGAGGCGCTGGTTTCCAGCGGGGTGCTGTCACCCTACGCCCTGGTGAAGCCTTTCAGTCCGTTGGAGCGGTATGAGGCGGCCGACGGCAGGCGATTTCCTGACTCCGAGATCGGGGTACTGGGGCAACGCGTCAAATCCTCCGGGAGTTTCAACTTCAACCATCGTGGATTCGTCGACGTCTCGGCCCGGTGCAGGACGGATGCTCTCGAGGTCATCGTTCGCCGACCGGCGGTGTATGTAAAATCAGTAGGGACCGCGGCGCGGCGTTTCTTCTCGTCCGCAGTTGCCTTCCCACCCTTCCTGGACAATCTGGTTGTGATGGCCCCGGTTTTTCAGCTTGGCGAGAAGACCTGGAGCAGCCCTCCGGTGGTCGTCGCGTCCTTTTTGGGCGCCCTGTTGATCTCGGTCTTCGGAGCGTTTGGGGCTTTTCGGCAGGGCCGACGAGGCGAGTGTGGGGTGCGATTGTGGGTCATCTGGACGCTGGTGTGGGTCTTGGTCGTCGGTAGTCTGGTCGAGGTGGGCGAAAACCACCGCTTCCGATTCCTGGTGACGCCCCTGGTCTGGTTGACCCTGGCCGATGCCTTCCGGCGCCTGACATGTTGGCTGAGAGTTAAGAGCTGAGCCTCTTGCAGAAAGGGCGAAACGAGGGGGCGCTGGTTGCGGGCCAGGAGGCCCGCGCTCCATCTACGGTGCCCCAGGTCTCGCGGTGGGAGCGCGGGCCTCCTGGCCCGCATCGTGCCGATTGATTTTTGCAAGAGGCTGAGCTGAGAGCTGATAGCTTACTACCCCAGCAGTCTCTCACCCAGATCCCCGAGTGATTCGATGTCGGTAGGTTCGTCCATTCTCAGGCCCACTTCGACCAAAGGGTGGCTGGCGCCCAGGAGATCCCGGAGGTGGTTGACACCTTCTGCATCTCGGCTCCCAAGCCACTTCAAGAGTCGGCGCCCGTCCGTCTCGGTCCCGGGTGGAGCGATTCCGGTCTGGACCTCGCCGGGATGGACCCGATTGACGACGATCGGCCCCAGGTGATAGCCGGCCTCCTTGAGCTTTCGGGCGAAAAACAGGGTATCGGCAACGCGCTGAGGTCCGGGACCGCTGATGAGAACGAAAATTGTTTCCGGCGACCGAAGGAGTTTCTGCACCTCGAGTGCCCGCTCGCGGAAGCCGTCGAAGAAAGGCGCGAACGCCTGAAAGAACTCGGCCATATCACGCAAGAGTTCCAGGCCGACCATGCGGTCGAAGAAGGCCTCGACGTTGCGGCCCAGAATTCCCAGCTTCTTTGTGGCGCGGAGCTTGCCTTTGTCGTCGAACCAGGCCTTGGCGGCCATCTTGGGACCGCCGGTGTCCAGGAATCCGACGATCCGTTCGGGCGCTTGAAGGAAGTCGAGGGCCTGGCGAGTTGGGGGTGTGTCCAGGACGATCGTGTCGAATCGTCCGGAGTTGGCCACCTCGAAGAGCCGTTCGGATGCCATGTACTCCATCATTCCGGCCAGCGAACCGCCGAGATGGTCATAGAAACGATTGCCCAGGATGCGGCGGCGGGTCGCCTCGTCTGGGGCGTAGCTTTTGATAAGACGGTCGAATGTTCGTCTGGCATCCAGCAAACTCGCGGTCAGACGGCCTGACGTCCCGGCGTTGACCTCGACCTCGTCGTCGTCTTTCTGTTCCCCGATGCCCAAGGTGTCCTTGAGCCGGAGGGAGGGGTCGAAGGTCATCACCAGCGTGTCGTCACCGGATCGGGCCTTTTCCAATGCCAGGGCTGCGGCCAAAGTGGTTTTGCCGACGCCGCCGGCGCCGACGACAATGATCAGGGGCTGATTAAGGAGCATGGAGGGCATTAAACCACCGGTGCCTTTCGGGTGTCGTGAAGGCCCTTTTTCGTTGCCCTCTCGGCCCGTACCGTGAGTACAGCGCCTCGAAGGCGCCTCAAATGGCACTTCACGACCCTTTGAAATCCATCCGCCGTTAACGCCCTCCATGTTCCTGGGATCATGAGCCAATCTCGCTGTAGAGCCGGCGCCCCAGTCGCCCGACCAGGGCGGGACCGGGATCCAGGGGCAGAAGGGGCAGGTGGGCCACGGGGCCGTTCCACTCCCTGCCCAGGCGCTCCAGCTCTGTTTCGTTAATGGCGCGGCGGTGAACCCAAAGGTCGAAGAGTGGGTCTTCCCGATCTTCCGGTGTCTCCTCCTTCAACTCGGGATAAAGGGCGTTGGCAATCACCAACTCCGGCCGCCGATGCAGCCGGGTCTTCATCGTTTCGAGGAACTCGAGGGTCTCTTGAACCGGCATTTCTTCACCGGTTGTGACGACAACGACGCCGCTTCGCCCAGGGTCCGCCAAAAAATCAGCGACCAGTGAAGCCATGTGACCGATCGGTCCGGACGAAATGACGTCCGATACCAACTGGGCGGCACCCAGCCAGGAAGCGCCGTGGCCGGTGGCCGGGGCATCAAGAACGATGACGTCGGGCGTCGGAGTCCCTCGAGGGCCGTGCCCCTCAAGGAGCCGAAGGCATCGACCGAAGACGGCGGCTTCCTTGAGGCCCGGCGCCGCTTCAGTGAAGTGCTGGTGGATCGGGCTTGCCAGGACCCTCTTGACCAGGGGGCCGACCTTGAGTTTTTCTCGGACGAGGTTATCCAGAATCGTCCGAGGCAAGAGGTGTTGGACTCGCAGGCGAGGCGCAACCTCGACCATTTCGCCACCGGACGGTGGAACGTCCAGGAGGTGGTGGAGGTTTTCCCTGGGGTCAACTTCGACAAGGAGAGTCTGCCGGCCGGCATCTGAAAGCAGACGACCAAGGACTGCAGAGATCGAGCTTTTGCCGACGCCCCCCTTGCCGGTAACGACAATCAGCTTGAGTTCCAATAGCCGGGTCAGTGTGGTGGTGTTCGA
>JAOZPW010000054.1 GCA_029932545.1 Thermoanaerobaculales bacterium
TGGGGATTCGAGGGAGAGAACTTCGAACCTTCACCTCAGTTAATGCAATGGCTTCACGATAACGTCGGGGCGCCGGGCCCCGCTCTTGGTGATGCCGGTCTTTCGATTCCAGAAATCCGCTCTCGTTCCCTGCCGCCGGTTCCCGGCGAGATCTGCACCGACAGCCGGGACCGGCTCTTCCACGCCCGGGGTCAGGGCCTGATCGACATCATCCGCCTGCGGTCTGGGACCGTTGGGGCGGTTCCTGACGCTGTTGTGCGTCCGGTGAATACCGATGAGGTCATCGGGATTCTGAACGCCTGTAAGGGCAGCGGGGTCCGCATTGTGCCCTGGGGCGGCGGAACCTCAGTCACCGGCGGCGTAAACACACCCCTCGGTGAGCAGCCGGTCATCTCGGTCGATCTGGAGCGGATATCCGGTTTGATCGACTTCGATCCGATCTCGGGACTGGCGGTTTTTGGGCCGGGAACAACCGGTCCACAGGTGGAGTCTGCTCTGGGCGAGCACGGGTTCACTCTGGGTCATTTCCCCCAGAGTTGGGAATTGGCCACCGTTGGTGGTTGGGCCGCTACCCGGTCCTCGGGTCAAGAAAGTCTTGGCTACGGCCGTATCGAGGATCTTGTTGCCGGGATGGAGGTGGTTGCTCCGGCCGGGCGGTGGCGGCTGCCCGCCCTTCCCGGCTCGGCCGCAGGTCCGGACCTTCGCCATCTGGTGATGGGCAGCGAGGGCCGTTTGGGCATCATTACCGAGGTGACGCTGAGAACCCGCCCCAAGCCTGAGCATATGGCTGTTCAGGCGTACCTCGTCCCCGATCTGGACCGTGGGCTGGAGACCATTCGGGAATTGACGTGGAGCGGCCTGCCCCTGTCGATGCTGCGCCTGTCTGATCCCCCGGAAACCCAGGTTGCCATGGCGATCGGCCTGGGGGCCTCTCGCTTCGCTTCCTTGGCTCAAAGGTACCTCCGGTTTCGCGGCATCAAGGACCAGGCCTGCCTGATCCTTGTCGGCGCCAACGGGTCCGAGCTTGAGGTTGCCGATGCCCTTGAGGGCGCCCGCAGCATTGTGACAACTCACCGGGCGGTTTCGCTGGGTCGAGGGCCGGGACGCCACTGGCAGCGGGATCGGTTCCGCCACCCCTATCTCAGAGAAGCCTTGATGGAGAGTGGTTGGGTCACAGATACCCTGGAGACCGCAGTGCCATGGTCCCAGGCGGCCCTGTGCAGGAACGAGGTTCGCCGGGCCCTGGAAACTGGCCTGGAGAGAGAAGGGGAGCGGACCGCTGTTCTTTGCCACGTCTCGCACCCTTATATCGACGGGACCTCCCTCTATTTCACGTTTTTCTTTCGGAACACACCCGATCCCGAGCAAACGATCGAACGCTGGGCCCGCCTCAAGCGGGTGGCCTCGCACGCGTTGGTGCGTTCGGCCGCAACCATCACCCATCACCACGGCGTCGGAGCCTGGCATGCCCCATGGCTCAGAAACGAAGCCGGAGAATTGGGAATGGAAATCCTGGGTGATGCCGCCCGGCGAATGGATCCAGAGGGCATGCTCAACCCCCACGTCCTGCTGGACCCAACCGATCGGTTGACGGAGTGAGAATCAACGTCCAACGTCCAACATCGAAGTACACCGCGGGGCGGACACGGGGGTCCGCCCCTACGGGATCAACGGTAGGGGTAGGCCCCCGTGCCTACCCGTTCTTGCTGATAGCTGATAGCTGATAGCTGACAGCTCCTGAAGGGACACCCATGTTTCACCCAGGATGGCGCGATAATTCCCTGAAAATGCTCGACAATCACGTTGATGTCGCCATCATCGGTGGCGGCATCACCGGTTGTGGCATTGCCCTGGATGCGGCGCAACGTGGCCTCAAGACCGTGCTGCTCGAACGTGGTGATATTGCGTCCGGCACGTCCTCACGGTCCTCCAAACTGATCCATGGCGGCCTTCGTTACCTCAAGCAGATGCAGTTCCGCATTACGCGCCTGGCTTGCCGGGAACGGGACCGCATGTTGACTCTGGATCCACATCTCGTCCGTTCGATCAACTGTGTCTACCCCGCCTATCAGGGTGATCGCACGCCGGGCTGGCAGGTCGACCTCGGCTTGTGGATGTATGACCGCTTGACCGGCCGGCCCGAAAAACACCGCCAATTGACCCGCAAGGAAATTGCTGAACTGGCACCAGGCCTGCGAACCGACGAACTGGACCGGGCCCTTGCGTATACCGACGGCGTGGCCGACGATGCCCGATTGACGTGGGCCGTCGCCGCGACTGCCCACAGCTATGGCGCTGCCGTTCTTCCCCGAATGGAAGTCGAAGATGCCTTGAGAAATACCGAGGGCCGGATCACAGGCCTGCTGGTCAGAGATTTGGAGAACGAGCGGGTCGTGCCCCTCGAAGCCCGTGTGGTGATCAACGCGGCCGGCGTTTGGACAGATGCCGTCCGCTTTCGCTTAGGCCTTTAGGGCGCCCGACTCCGCCCCTCCAGGGGTTCCCACCTGATCCTGCCACGCCGGAGCATCCCGCTGGAAGCGGGCGTGACATTCCCGGCACCGGATGACGGCCGGCCGGTCTTCTTGATCCCCCATCCAGAGGGGTTGCTTTTGGGTACGACCGATATCTTCTACTCGGGCGATCTGGATGACCCCCGTCCCAGTCGCCCGGAGGTGGATTACCTGATGAGGGCGGTTCGGGCCGCGTTTCCTTCTGTTTCGGCCGAGGCTCTCACTCCGCTCGGCGCCTTCGCCGGTTTGAGGCCGATTTTGGACACCTATGCCGAAAACCCGTCCGAGGCCAGCCGCGAGGAAGATATCTGGGAGGAACAGGGACTTTTGTCGGTCTCGGGAGGCAAGCTGACGACCTGGCGTTCAACGGCCGAAGAGGCCGTCGATGCGGCCCTCAACGTCCTTCCGGAAGAACACACACGTGCGGTTTCGCCCTGTGCCACCAAAGGAACACCCCTGGCTGGGCTCTGTCCCACGGACCTCGGGGCTCGTCTCGGCGCGGTGGACGGCCTCGAACCGATCGTTGCCGGCGGCATGGCCCGCCGTCTGGGTGGCCTGGCATGGCACAGTCCTCTACTCGCGCGGAGCGCCCGGGATCTGCAGCCCTTCGATATTGCCCCTGATCTCTGTCCCGCCGAGGTGCACGCTCACCTGCGCTGGGGAGGCGTGCTTCACCTCGATGATCTGCTGCTTCGCAGAGTGCGCCTGGGCCTTTGGGATCCTGCAACAGCCCGGGAGATCGTTCCAACCCTCGAACCGATTATTAGGCGGGAAATGGGGTGGGGCAGAAGGCGCTGGGCCAAGGAAGAGGAAACCTTCAACGAGGTACTCACCGGCTGGACAGTGGAGGGAATCAGGGAGGCCGGTTGACGCGACCCTCTCACCATGCCCAGGGGTGATAGCTCAATTCGATTTCGTGCCGCCCTTCAGGCACCGCGACCCCGAGCCCCGCGATATTCGTCAGGACTGTCTCTGTCGGTCTCGAATCCACCGTCGCCCTCCATCCGGGCGCCCAGGGTTGGGCAAGGACCAGCAGACAGGGTCCGTTGCATTCGACCACCGCTTCGAGTCGTGACGACGTTCGGCGTCCCAGTTCGAGAACCATCGTGGTTGCGGAAATCTGTGGCGTCCCGATCGGGACCAGAGTCGAAAACTCGAAATCGACGCTTTCGATCATTGTGACTAATTTCAGGGGGTTTTCAGGTTCAGGGATTGCATGCCCGACAACCCGGACTTCCGGCAGGAGCTGAGGATTGGACCAGATGATGCCGTCAGCATCCGAATAGGTTTGGTGCCAACCCTCCAGTTTCTTTCCCGGGCGGGTCACAGCGTATCCGACGCCCCACGCACCGCACAGGTTGGCCGGTGCATGCCATAGCGCCCCGCCAAGAATCGTCTTCGGCTCACCGAGCACACCCATCAAACGAGCGAAGGACTTGGGTCTCAATGGGTCTGATGCTCGAAGATCCCTGAGTCCGTACCGCATGGCCAAATTCGACGGCAAGGCCCCGGCCATACCGATGATGCGACCCGGTTGTTGTTGGTCGAGAGCCTGCAAGCGCTCGATCAAGGCAGGTTTCGGCAGGCGGTCGGTCGAATGGGCCACAGGATTGATGCCGAGCGCCAACAGGGCCAACTCACCTGCAACCAGCAAGGGCACAACGGCACGTCGCTGAAGGAACGCCACAGCCAACGCTCCGATGACCGAGAGAATGACCAAGGCAATACTCGACGGCTGCAGATGCCACGGCGCCGTGGTCAGGGCAATAATTCCAATAATAGCGGCCGGCACGAGGCGAACTCCGAGCGACCTGATGCGGCCCCGAAGGGCGCCGTCGAGAGCGAGTGCGGCCAGCACGACCAGTCCCCACGGAATCAGCACACCAAAACGGGGCAGAGTCATCTGGTCAAGTGGTGGAATTCTGACCAGCAGGGCGTCCAGCGGTGGAATTCTGACCAACAAAATTATGCCGATCGCCGACGTCGCCACTGCCGCCCATGCAATACGTCCATAGCGGCGACGGATTTGGCCCATCGCCACGAGTGCAAGGACTACCCCTCCAACACCGGCCGCCCCAGGCGCCTGCGGATATTGAGGTTTCCAGTCTCCTCTTCCGGGATGTCCCATTGACGCCGGCACGGCGATCTGGCGTGTAATGTCCTTCTGGATCGACCACGGCAGACGATCGCGATTCGCCGCTCCATCTGCGCCCAGGGCGTGCCTCGATGAGGCAGAGATGTAACCCACCGTCGGCCAGGACAGGCCGATCGTTACAAGACCTGCTGCACCTACAATCACCAGGAGACGCTTCCATCGGACAGGATGGAGCACAAGAGCCATCAGAAGGGCCGACCCACAAACGATCGCCGCCGTCTCGGGGTGGAGACCACATCCCATCAGGTATCCCATCACGGCACCGATCACAACCGATGTCCACAAGGGCGCTCGCCGGCGCATGCCCCACCACGTCAACCACCAGATCCACGGTAATGCCGCTGCTACCCAGGCCAACGGCACCAGCAACCATGCCACCAGGTATGGGGTACCCGCCCACGCGACCCCACCCGCGGCAGCTGCAATCCAGCGCAATCGCCACACTCGAAAAAACAACAAAAAGGCCCCGAGCCCGGCCAGCTCAATCTTCCAGAAGGCCATGATCGTCGTGCCGCGTTCGGGCCCGTAAAGCCATACCGGCAGCATGACCGGCGCCAGGAGCCCGGTCTGACCATTGGCCAGCAACGGTAGACCGGCGCCAAACCCCGAAGCAATCCAGGGCATCTCACCACGTTGCAGGGCACGCCCGGCCGCCTCCCACCACGGGTGAAAGTAGAGCACCAGATCCGACTGTGTCGGCTGGAATTCAGTGGACTGGGACCACTCAACATGGCTGAAGGGAGGCAGTTTTTCAATGCAACGAATCGGATTGAGGTCACCACCGCCAACCAGTACCGGCCCGAGGATGGCCAGCAGAATCAGATCGAGAACCAACTGGAACTTCAGGAGGTTTCGGAGTCGGCGCCCAAACCACAGATGAAGGGCGCCGAGGGGCAACAATGTCCACGCCATAAGAGACATCAAAGGCTCTCAAACTCCGCGGCAGGGAGTACCAGGGGAAAGGAATTCAGATTCCCCCTTTCGCCGTGCGATACAGATAATGGACAGTCCAACGGGGAACGAGCCCCTCTTCAACCAGAAAACCTCGGAACCGAAGATCGAGGCGAAAAGGCTGTTGATGCTTCGGGGAAGGTAGGTATTTTCTGCCTTCACCTGGCGAACGGCCGCAGGGAACAGCTTCATCTCCAGTTTCTTCAACATCCTCACCGTCACAGCGATCGGAAGTAGATGCGTGTTGTAGTGGGAGAGGAGTTCAATCGTAAAACCCTCACCGAGCAGTTGTCGGATCTGTCGTCTCCGGTAACGCCGCTTGTGGTGATTGATGACATCGTGATCCGACCACAACGACTGGAATGCCGGCACGGTCAGGGCCAGGAGCCCGCCGGGACGGATAACCCGGCACACCTCGGCAACAGCCCTTTCGTCGTCCTCAATATGCTCAATGACGTCAAGACAGGTCACAACGTCAAAGGCGCCGTCCGGGTACGGAAGGTCTTCGAGAGCCGCACAGGTCAACCGTCGTTCTTTTCGCATCTTGCAGAAATCAAGTGCCACAGGTTCGTTGTCAACTCCAAAGGCCTGTCCGAACTGGGCAAGGTGTTGCAAGGTAATTCCCGTCCCACACCCCGCATCAAGCACACGATGCTGCGCTCCCGGTTCTTTCAGGAATCCGGAAATCAACTCGAAGATGATGCGCCGCCGGGCCACAAACCACCAGTCGTTGTGCTCAAAAGCGAAATACTGGGCGTAGTAGTCGATGTCCACCCGGACAATATACCCAATCTAGTGTAGTGCGTCTGCTATCCTTTCTCAGGCAGAACTTTGGAGGAACCATGTCCCAATTCAACCGCACTCTTACCCTATCCCTCTGCACCGTGATCGTCGGCATTCTTATCCTGGCTCCAAGCGGGAATGTAACGGCTCAGAACCTCCTTCAAAATGGCGACTTTGATTTCGATACTGGCGGCTGGAGGCCTGCTGCAGATGCGGAAATCAGCTTTCGGGGAGATACCGGCAGTTCACTGGATGGTGGATCCGGCCCCGGCAGCGTAGAACTTCGGTATTTCTACTGGAACGGAACGGGCGGAGGTCCCTACCAGGTGATCCAGAACATCACCGAGGGCACGAGCTACAACGTCACGGCCAGCTATTTCATTCCGTCCCAGGACAACGTCGCCACCGGCGTCGATATCCTCGTCTGGTGGATCAACGGCGACGGGTCCTTTGGCAGCTATGAGTTTGTCAACACCTATCCAATGGAGTTCGACACATGGACCCGCTTTTCCGGAACCATCATCGCCCCAGGCGGTACCGTCGCAGCCCATGTCGAGCTGAGGGTGATCACCCAGGCCAGCGATACCGAGACCCGACCCGGCATCGCCCTTTGGGACGACGCCCTTTTTACCGAGGAAGGCAGTGACGAAGCGGTTCAAGCACTATTTGTGCCCGCAGCAGCATCGGTCAACGGGCTGGGCGGCACCTTCTGGTCAACCACGGGTTGGTTCTCCAACACCATTGATCTTCCGATTACCCTGCACGGCGCCTTCCTGCCGCCGGGTGAGGACAACACCGCCAGACTTTCCAACCTGACCGAGCTTGTCACCATCCCTGCCCACGGTTTCACCGAACTCAAAGACATTGTCGGTACGCTGGGCGAGAGCGATGTTGCCGGGGGCTTGTACCTGGAAGCGAGGGCCTCCGGGGCTGGTCTGCCGGCTGTTCTCGCAAAGGTGACTACCTATACCTTCACCCCCAACCCGACGGGAGACGGCGGATTCGGACAGGGACTTCCGGCGGCCGGCCCGGGGGTATTGAATCGGGTTGTGATCCCGGGGCTCTTCAAAAACTCCAAGCAACGCACCAATATCGGCATCCTCAACACCTCGGCTCAGACGCTGGTGGTCATCCTCGAAATTCGAGACGCCGCCGGGGTCGAAGTCACAACAGCCACCTGGACTCTGCCACCTTTCGCCCAGCGCCAGAGTTCATTGGCCTCGATCGGCGCCGGTTCGATGAACGGCGGGACCGTCATCATCACGCGTCAATCCAGCGCAGGCTCCTTCCGCGCCTACACCAGCACGGTTGATCAGAAGAGTGGAGACGCGGTCTACAACCCGGGGCAGTAGTCACCGATCTCAGGAGGTGCCGGCAGGGGGAACCTCCTGCTAAACTCTCCTCGTAATGAGGCAATCACTCTTTCTTCTGGGCGAGTTCACGCGCCGTGACTTCAAGGGCCGCTATGCGGGTTCGGCCCTGGGTTTCCTGTGGTCGTTTGTCCAGCCTCTGTGGAGCCTGGCTCTTTTCACATTCCTCTTCTCGACGGTGATGAAGATCTCACCCGGAATCGGGGAGCGCACTGATAATTTTGCTATCTTTCTCTTCTGCGGACTTTTGCCGTGGATGGCCCTGCAGGAGGGCATCACCAGGGCAACGACGGCAATCACCGACAACTCCGGCCTGGTCAAGAAGATGAGTTTCCCCTCAGGACTCCTGGTCTTAGCGGTCGTATTGGCGGCACTCCTGCACGAGGTGATTGCTGCGGGCCTGTTCCTGGTCATTTTGGCCGTCACCGGTCATCTGACTCTGAGCGGTCTGCCCGTGCTGCTGATTGCCATCCCACTGCAGATCGCCTTGACCGTCGGCCTCGGCTTTCTGGTCGCTTCGGTCCACGTCTTCGTCCGCGACACCGCCCAGATCATTGCGATGCTGATGATGGGCTGGTTTTACCTGACCCCGATCGTCTACCCGATGGAACTCGTGCCATACCATTTTCGTCCAATAATGGAAGTTAACCCACTGACCGTTCTGGTGACCCTCTACCGCGAGGCATTCCTGGGCGGGGGCATGCTGCCCTGGAAAGCGCTGCTGCCTCTCGTGGCGGCTGCCGCCATTTCACTGGGCGTCGGCGCGTGGGTGTTCTACCGCCTCAAACCTGCCTTTGCGGACGAGATTTAACATGAGCGAAGCAGTCGTCTCCGCCCGCGCGCTGTCCAAGACCTACCGTGTCTTCAACAGACCCTTTGACCGTCTGGTCGAAGCTCTCTTCCGAAGGAGTCGACACACACCCTTCCACGCCCTCTCGAACGTCTCCTTTGAGGTTCAACGGGGCGAGGGTCTGGGCATCATCGGTGAGAACGGCGCCGGTAAGAGCACCCTGCTCAAGATCCTTGCCGGGGTCACCGCGCCATCTTCGGGTTCCATGTCGGTCGCGCGGCCGGTTGCTTCAATACTGGAGCTGGGTTCGGCCTTCCATCAGGAATTCACCGGACGCCAGAACATCCTGCTCAATGCCGCCATGCTGGGTCTCAGCCGGGATGATGTCATCGAACGCAGCCCCCGCATCATCGAGTTCTCGGAGTTGGGTCCTTTCATCGACCAACCGATCAAGACCTACTCGACCGGTATGGTGATGCGACTGGGCTTTGCCATTGCGACCCAGGTTGAGCCCGACGTCCTGATCATCGACGAAGCCCTCTCAGTCGGCGACGGCTACTTTCAGCAGAAGTGCATGACTCATCTTCGGAAATACGTCGATGGCGGCGGCACCCTTTTGATCTGCTCCCACGCGATGTACTACATCTCGGCCTTCTGCTCGCGTGCACTGTGGATGAAGAACGGGTACATCGAGGCTCTCGGCCCAGTTGAGCAGGTCGTGCCGCAGTACGAGGCATTTCTTCAAGCCAAGACCGATCGCTCGGATGAAAAGCCCGAAGTCATTGAAGCTGCCGCCGGAGCGCCGGCCCATTTGGACCAGGTGCGGCTTCTGACCGGAGATACAATCAAACAGGACGACCCGCTCAAGCTGGAGATCACCTGGACCACCAAGAATCCCGAGGCGGCCTTCCACCTCGCCGTCGGTCTCAATCGTCTGGACGAGGTCGAGGTGGCCTCCTTCCTTTCCCATCAGAACGGCGCCGGACCCTGGTCGGGGGCGCCCACCCACCGTGTCATCCTCGAAATTCCCAATGTCCCTCTGGTCAAGGGGGGATTCAAGCTCTACGTCTTCCTTCTGGCCGAAGACGGCCTGCACATTCATGACACCCGAATTCTCGATGAGGCCTTCACGGTGGAATACGACGCTTACCCCTTCGGCTTTGTCTCCATAGACCACAGATGGGTCGATGGGAGCTGAGATGATCGCTGCGCAACCTTCGGCGCCATGGATCGCCAGCCCCTATCTCCATCTGTTCGAGCACGCCATTCTCAACCCCCATACGGGACGCGGCATGGGCGTCGAGCACGATTGGTATTTAGAACTCCGGCGCCTGATCCTGGATGAAATCAAACTTCCGGCCCTCAATGAACTGCACACGGCTCTGGCCGCAGACGACTGGCTGATCACCGAAGATACCGACCTCTCCCACCACTTCCATCTTCGCTGGGTTTCGCTCGAGGCTCACTCGATATGCAACCAGAGGTGCTTTTTCTGTCCAGTGTCGGTGGCTCCCCGTGATCCCTATTTCATGCCAACCGCCTTGTTCGAGCGAATTGTCGACGAGGTTGCAGCCCTTGATCAACCCATCGAAGCGGTGACGATGATCCAGTACAACGAACCGACGGTCGATAGACGCTTCGTTGAACAGGTTCGCCACATCAAGGACGCCGGTCTTCCGCCGGCCGTGCTGTCCAACGGATCCAATCTGGTGCCGGAAACGGTCGATGCTTTGGTTGCG
The DNA here is from genome assembly GCA_029932545.1 of Thermoanaerobaculales bacterium. Lineage (GTDB taxonomy): Bacteria > Acidobacteriota > Thermoanaerobaculia > Thermoanaerobaculales > Sulfomarinibacteraceae > DAOWGJ01. The sequence goes on from JAOZPW010000054.1 coordinate 10,299, forward strand.
ATGGGCGGCATCCACTATTTCTCGGTCAATCTCTCGACCCTGGATCGTGGACAATACGCCAAAGACCGGGGCAAAGACCACCTCGAGCGCGTGCTGGCCAACCTGGACTATGCCAAGGACACTGCAATGGCCGAAGAAATGGTTGTCGTAGTGCTGGGAACCGACCCCGAAGAACACGCACGCCAGTACGAGGCGATCAGCCGTCGTTTTGCCGGATCCCGCTTCAAGGTCCAGGACTTCGAACCCAATGACCGCGCAGGCTACCTGGATATCGGCCTGGCTGCCGAGGGACGCGAGCTTCGAGTCAAAGGCTGTGACTACATGGGTTCGCGTCCGATTGAGCATCTCCACGTGGCTGCCTCGGCCAAGGCAGTCATCTGTTGCCAGGATTACGAGGAAGGATGGGTCCTCGGGGATCTCGAGCACCAGTCTGTGAGTGAGGTCCTGGAGGGAGAAGCCTACGCACAGGCACGGCGAATGGTCTACGGCCTTGAACGGCCCCCGGAGGGCTTTATCTGCGCCAACTGCCGGTACGCCCTGAGACGCTGAGTTATGCCTGATCAACGGCCCTTCTCGGTCAGCTACCTGCTTGAAGACACCGTGCTCTTCGGAGGCGTCAAAGTCGTCCTCCGCCAGGCTGATCTCCTCGCCGCCCAGGGCCACGACGTCACGATCGTGTCCCGAGGGGCTCGCCCGGACTGGTACGACCTCAAGGCATCCTTTCGGCAGGTCGACACCTTCAGCCGGGAAACCGTGCCGCCATCCGATGTCACTGTCGCTACCTATTGGACGACCATCGGCCCCGCAGTCTCGGCCGCCCATCGGGCGGTCGCCCACTACTGCCAGGGACTGGAGTTCACCTACACCCACAACACGGCTGACCATGCTGCCATCGAGACCGCCTACCGCACGGCCATTCCAGCCCTGGTCGTCTCCGCGCACCTGGGAGAGATCCTAGCTGAGCGTTTCGATCGGGCCTCGAGAGTCGTCCTCCAACCACTGGAATCCTTCTGGAAACCCGGTCTGAGGCGGCGAATGGTTCGTCGACCGGCATCGGTGCCCCGAATCCTGGTGACCGGACCATGGGAGGGTGACTGGAAAGGCGTGCGCACCGCCCTGGAAGCGATCAACCAGCTACGGGCCTCCGGCCTGATCGTTGAAGTCGTTCGCATTTCCCAGTATGAGCTGACCGATGCAGAAGCAGAATTACTCGAGGCGGCCGAATACCATCATCACATCAAACCCGAGGCGGTCGCCTCGCTGGTGCAGGGTTGCGACCTCTTGTTGGCCCCCTCGTGGGAACAGGAGGGCTTTGGTCTGCCGGTACTGGAGGCCTTCGCCGCGGGAGTCCCGGTCATCGCTTCGGACATCAAAGCCTTCCAGGAATTCGCAGCTGACACGGCAATGCTGGCGCCTGCTCAGGATTCCGCTGCTTTCGCCTCGGCTGCCCGTCATATTCTGTCTGACCCGGCGCTCTGGCGGCACATGCGCAGGGCCGGTTTCAGAGTCGCCGACCGATACACCGAAGAGCGGGCTACCCGTTCTGCCGAGGCCGCGCTTGAGTGGGTGGTTTCAGGGGTTTGAATAGATTTGGGGAACTGAAACTCGGAACTTGATTCTGAGAACTAAAAACCCCCGGTGAAATTTTTGTGTGATCCAAACAACCTTCTTGCGCGCAGCGCATCTGGCGGCAGGAGGGCGGACCGAATTGGCCTCGGTGCCGCCTCGATTCGAGTGGGTCTTCAGACCGGCCAATGCGGGACGCACTGCTGCCGCCTACACCAAATCGGCGTCGGCCATGGTTGTGTAAACACGGCCTGGCGCGAATGCTTCGGCAGACAGTGTAGGATCGAGAAAGCGTGTGACCCTGACAACTCCACTGGGGTCGGGGCCTCCTTCGAAACCGGCGCCTCGCAGGCGCTCCTCGGCCTCAGTATCGCCGTCGAGCCACATTGCTTCTTGCCCGCAGCCGGTTTGTTGAGCCAAGCGGCCCGAAAGGTGATGCACGAGGTCGAGGGCGCCGGGGTGTTTGTTGTCCCACAGAAGGTCTGCCCAACGGCATTGGCCGCCGTCGGTCCTGAAGACGACTGAGGCCACCGGATCCTGGGAGAAACGTGGTGTCACAAGCCATCGATGGTAAGGGGCCAGGGGATGGCCGGCGAACCGGCGACGAAGACCGTCAGCATCGCGGACCACCGCAGCTGAGTATCTCGGTTGCACTCTGTGCCACAACAGATCCAGGGCGGGCTCATGATCACCGAAGGGGCGGGCGATGTAAAGGCGCGAAGCCAGGCTCTTTTTTCCTCCAGTGCCCACAGTGCGGGTCAAAAGAGGGATGCGGCGTGGTTCGGCGGCATCCCACCGGCAGCGATTGACCATGTGACCGATCGAGTTGGGTCCGGTGAATCCGTAAAGCAATGGCGCCTGGGCTTGCGGTGCGATGACCTCGGCGAAGAAATCCATCACATCGAGCCAGGCCCCTTTCCAATCCCGGCGTTTGTCCAGCGCGGCCAGGCTGAAAGTATCGACCCCCTGAAGTGAGAGGACACGCCGTCCCCCAACTATGAATGCTGCCGGGATGCCGCCGTTGTGGGCTGCCAGCTTTTCACCGTCCCACGCCGCGACCGTCGCCTCCCGTGCACCATCGATCGAGAATTTCCACACCCACTCTTCGATCGAGCGACTGCATCCGAAAATTCGATTGAACGCGTCGTTGATGGCAAATTCATCGCCCTCAGAGTAGGGTCGAACTGCCAAAGTCATGACTCACTCCCTTGACAAGCTCTTTGAAAGGCGAAGAAATATTCATGGATCCGATAGTTGATACTCAAATTCGATAGCCCCTTCAGCGGCGCCGGGAAGAGACAATTGTACAGATCCCTGCCCGGTGACTCCCAAATAAAAAAGGCCCCCAAAAGGGGGCCCTTAATTTTTGTTCTACAAAAATTTAGGCGAGGATCAGGAACGCAATGATCAACGCATAGATCACGAGGGACTCGATCAGTGCGAGACCAATGATCATTGTGATCCGGATCGGACCAACTGCACCAGGGTTGCGTCCGATGGCTTCGCAGGCCGCGGCCAAACCTTTGCCCTGACCGAGAGCGCCGAAAGCCGCCGCGATACCGATCGCGAATGCCGCTGACCCGTACTGCCACCAGTCAGTTGAAGTCTCATCGGTCGCACCGTGATCCTGGGCCATTGCCGGGGCGGCAATAGCGATCACCACAAAAACCAACGCCATGATTGCAAATTTACGACTCATATTTCCTCCTAGATTTTACCTATTATTAATGTTCTTCGCTTGCTACCGCGCCCTGCAGATAGGCCATGGTCAGCATAATGAAAATAAACGCCTGGAGCAGGGCTCCGAAAATCCCCAGGCCCATCATCGGCCAGGGAACAACAAAAGGGAACATTGCAAAGAAAATCCCAGTGGCCGTATGCTCACCAAAGATATTACCGAACAACCGGAGGGCCAAAGAGAGGATCCGCGCCAGGTGCGAGATGATCTCGATCGGAATCATCAAGGGCGCCAGGATCGGCAGGGGGCCGGCGAAGTGGGCCATGTATTTGAACAATCCGTTATCCCTGATGCCGACCATATTGTAGTAGAGGAAGGCCGTGATCGACAGGGCGAAGGTCGTACTTGGATTTCCCGTCGGCGGTTGCAGGAAGTAGAACAGGCCGAAGATGTTGCCGACAAAGATAAAGACCGCCAGGCCAAGCACGAAGGGCAGGAACCTCGCGCCGAAACCGTGACCGACGACCTCCTCGATGAGATCACGAAGACCGCTCAGGGTCAGTTCGAGGATCTGCTGGAACTTTCCAGGCGCCTCGACCGACATTTTTCGTCGCAATGGAATCAACGCCAGAGCAACCACCACCACGATCAGCATCGCCATGACGACATGATCGGGCAGCCAGTAGCCGTCGTGGGTTCCCATCAACTCCTGATATCTCTCCGGAGCATGGCCAAACACCGCCAACAAAAGGCGGTTGACCGGCTCGAAGAGAATTGAATAATGGTGTTCCAAACTTTAACCTCCACCCGCTCGACCCCAGCGAAAGGCCTCAATGACGAGAGCTATCACCAGTGCCGAAAAACCCAGGGCCACACCGACCGCATCGGTGTTCGGAACCCAGAGCAATGCCGCCATCAAGACGCCGAACAGGGCCATACGACCAAGTAATCTCAACACTGACCCCCCATCAAACTGCGGTGCGCCCGGTTGAACGACCCGCATCAGAACGAGCTCGAGCCAGCGAAAGTTGATAATAGCCACCGCCCCCGCCGCGGTCAAGCTCAAACCGCTTGAAAACGAATGCCTCAAAAGGCCATATGCCAAACCTCCGACGATCGAAATGGCGGCTGCCAGCACCTCCACCCTCTTGGACGAAAATTCCTTGAGAGTGTCGTCAGTTGTCGCCATCGTCGTCCTCGGCTGCCACCCTGGCCGCTTCGGCCGCTTCCTCTCGCGTTGCTTTCAATGTGATCTTGAAAAGGTTGACGAATCCGGCCGCCACCCCAAAGAGCGCGAAGATCATCGTCAACCAGGGGTGTGTACCGAGCCACCGGTCCATCCACCGGCCCCAGAAATATCCGATCGCAATCGCCACCGGAAACTGGATGCCGACGATCGAAAGATCCATCCACGCTCCGGCCTTGCGGAAGCCCTTTCCTTTGAGTACCACTGACACCCCCCCCGGCCAGTCTGCCCGAAACGGAGGATTCTCTCAAGGGGGGCCGGCCGGATATCAGTAGGGGCACGGCGTGCGGTGCCCTGTTGGGCGATTGCTCGATGTTACAAAATGCAACCTTCTGTTGTAAAATGACTACAGAACGGAGGCGCCACCATGGGTACCGCAGTACGAGTTTCCGACAAACTGATGAGAGACGCAAAGCTGATCAGCGCCGTTGACAACCGGTCCGTCACGGGACAGATCGAACATTGGGCCAGAATCGGCAAGTGTGCCGAAGAGAATCCCGAACTGCCCTATCGGTTGATCAAGGAGATGCTGATTGGAATGGAAGAACTCGATCAGGGCGTATCTTCCGAATATTCGTTTGCATGATCCGCGATGCGGATTATCCAATCAGGAGTCTTCAAAAAAAGAGTGCGGAAGTTCCACCAGCGGGAGAAATCGATTCTTGACGATCAGATTCGCACGATACTCGAGGATCCCTCTGTCGGGCAGGAGAAGAAGGGTGATCTCAAGGGTGTCTTCGTCCACAAATTCAAGATCGACTCGACTCAGTATCTTGTAGCCTATCGTGTCACCGAGGACAACCTCGAGCTGATCATGATAGGCCCCCACGAAAACTACTATCGAGATCTGTCCGGATTTCTTGGGGGTCGCTGACGCTGTCGGCTGTCCCGGCCCCTGTCCCTGTCACTGCCGCTGGCTCCTAACCCGACCTTCTCACCAGTGATCTGCTGTGGCGCGAAATACGCAGCAATCTTCAGCGTTTGCTTGAACTCGCTCAATCAACGTACTGTCAAGTACGCCTCGTTCGCTCATCCATCGAAAACGCTGAATCTTACGCTGTCTTCCGCGCCTCGCGACGAAAACCGGTGAGAAGGGCGGGCTAACCCCGGCCTAAAACTCGAATTCCGCAAGTTCTTCGAAGGTCTCAGGGGTGACGTAGATTGCTTCAGCCGCATGGGGGAACTGTTCGTAAAACTCTCGCAGGGCTGTCTCGTGTCGTTCCTGCGGCTTTTTGAAAGTCACCTGGACAGGTATGACCCCACTTGCCGTATTGACGACGAAATCAACCTCCGCTCTGCCCCTCCAGTAAAAGACCTCGGTCGTCTTTTTGCGCAAGGTGAGGTAGACGAGGTTCTCGAAGTCTTTTCCAAGGTCGGCCCCGCCACGGGTTGTGACCGCTCTGCGAAGAGCTGTATCGATCGCGTAGTACTTCTTGTTTCGGCGAATTCTCTTGGCTT
>JAOZPW010000055.1:0-2892 GCA_029932545.1 Thermoanaerobaculales bacterium
GACCGAATCTCCGGATGGTTTGTTGCCTCGGTCCTGGTTCTTGCCGTGATAACACTCATGATCTGGCTGCCCCTGGACCCCGACCACGCCGTCGAGCACGCCGTCGCCCTCCTGATCGTCAGCTGCCCTTGCGCTCTGGGCCTGGCCACACCCCTGGCCATCAGTGCCGCCCTGGCCGCCGCAGCCCGGTCCGGCATTCTGATCAAGAACGGAGCGGCACTGGAGATCTTGGCCCGATCGGGGACCATGCTCCTGGACAAGACCGGCACCTTGACCGAGGGACGCATGCAGGTTGTCCGGTGGTGGGGTTCTGAACGGGCCAAGGGCTTGATTGCAGCCCTGGAGGCCCAGAGCACTCATCCCGTCGCCACCGCTCTGGTCGACGCGTTTGCAACCGAAAACTGCCCGAAAGCAACCGACATTCACCAGACCACCGGCGCCGGCATCGTTGGTATGGTCGAAGGGTTTCGGGTTGCGGTCGGCTCCGTTACCTTCGCCGAGGCTCTACTCACCGGTCCCCTGAACTCCGACGTCACCGCCCAGGTTGAGGCAGCAACCGCCGAGGCCCTGACGCCTGTCATCGTCATCGTTGACGGGGTGATCGAAGGCGTCGCAGCCCTGGGAGATCCGCTTCGGAACGACACCGCCCCCACTCTGGTCGGAATCAAGCATCGTGGCTGGCGACTGGCCCTGCTCTCCGGAGACCATCCCGCCGTTGTCTCGGCCGTCGCCGATCGTATAGGAATACCCGAGAGCGACGCAAAAGGTGGCGTCAGCCCGGAAGAAAAGGTCGAGGTCGTCAGGGCAGCCGCCTGTCAGGGCCCCGTCGTCATGGTCGGCGACGGCGTCAACGATGCCGCCGCCCTCGCCGCAGCAACCGTCGGGATCGGGGTTCACGGAGGCGCCGAGGCCGCCCTCGCCGCAGCCGACATCTACCTCACGCGCCCTGGGGTCGAACCAATTCTCGACCTGCTCGAGGGCGCCCGCCGCACACTGAGGGTCATTCGCCGGAACCTGATCCTCTCGCTGACCTACAACATCACCGCCGCCGCTCTGGCGATGACGGGCCATATGTCACCAATCCTTGCCGCAGTCCTGATGCCCTTGAGCTCCATCACCGTCGTCATCAGCTCGTATCGGGCGAAGACGTTTTGAATTAGATACTTGATACTTGATACTCTCAGAAGTTGGGTACCATCTCCTTGCGGTACTTGGCGAAGAATCCGTTGATGGAGCCCATCACCTCTTCGGCGGAATCGACAACCCGAAACAGCTCGAAATCACCCTGACTGATGCTCCCCTTCTCCAACAAGGTGTCCTCAAGCCATCCCAACAGGCCCGACCAATAGTCCCGCCCAACCAGCAAAATAGGAAACTTGGGCGTTTTCCCGGTCTGCGAAAGGGTCAAGGCTTCAAAGAGTTCATCCAGGGTTCCCAGACCCCCGGGAAATGCAACGAAGGCCTGGGCGTATTTCAGGAACATCAGTTTCCGAACGAAGAAATACCGGAATGAGATGTTCTTGTCACCGTCAATATAGGCGTTATTGGAAGCTTCGAATGGCAATTCGACCCCTACTCCTGCCGATGCGCCGCCAACCTCAATCGCCCCCTTGTTGGCCGCTTCCATGATCCCGGGGCCGCCCCCGGTGATGACCGCGAGACCTTCCCGCGCGAGCAGACCCCCGAGTTCGTAGGCAATCCGGTAATACCTGTCGTCCTCGCCGGTCCGCGCTGACCCAAAGACTGTGACGGAGGGACCGATTTCCGTCAGGGCATCAAAGCCCTCGACAAACTCAGCCATAATCCGGAACACCTGCCAGGAGTTCTTGGACTTGATTTCGCTCCAGGTTTTTTTCTCAAATTTTCGACATACACGCTTATCGACGTTCATTCAATGACTCCTTCTACGAATCGTGCATTACGAAATTACGGTGTTGGACGAATGCGCAGAAACTGCTCAACCAGTTTCTCAAACTCGACAAAGTCGTTCAGCCGCTCGTTGAGAACCTGATGGAGGACCTCAATATCGACATCCAAGTACCCGTGAACGATGATGTTCCGGAATCCGGCCATACCTCGAAAATCAGCCGCAAAGGGGCGTGGCAAAACACCGATATCCGCCAGCACATCAACCGCAGAGGCGTAGTCCGGCACATCTCGCCCCATCCCGACAGCGATATGTGTGGAAACATCCAGCGCGTTCTGGGCACACAGTTGCAGACCCCGTTCGACCATCCACCGTTCCTCAGGATCCACCCTCAAGAGTGCAACGGTACGCCCCTCATGGCCCCGTAACACCTCGACTGTTTGACGCATAGCCGCGAGGTGACGTCGGACGACAATCGGGTCGATCTCTCCCGGACTCATGAAGCCGGCGCCTCACGTTTTGAGGTCCCGTAGAGGACCCCGTCAATCTTCGCCAACTGGGGAATGAAATCACAATACCTGGAGACCGCCCTCGCTTCTCGAACGGTCGTTTCTTTGAGGTTGCGCGAGAGAACCCTGATGCCGTCCCGCAGCACCCGGTGATACAACAGTGGAGGTGCATCGTTCAGCACGACGACGTCAACCTCATTGGTCCCGAGACCCGCCATCAGATCGGTCGTCAACCCGGCCCGGTAACCGAAACCTCCCGAGGGAGCCACCGTCAGATCTACAAATACGGCCACATCCAGATCGCTATGAGCCTGCGCCCGGCCCGTTGCCACCGAACCGAAGAGATACGCCTCGAGAACCTCAGCCCGAGGATCCAAAATCCCTGCCAGCCTCCTCCCCAAGGCGCCCAAGTCATACGGCTCGTTCATACGACGAGCATACCGCATAAACCCGCGGAGCCGGAGCCAAAGGAAGATGCCGCGCCTTCACCCGAGCCCGAGCCCATTATCGTTGTCG
>JAOZPW010000055.1:2992-16094 GCA_029932545.1 Thermoanaerobaculales bacterium
CCGCTGCTGGAGGATGATCCGATCAGAAGCGAGAAAAAGGAGTAGAGCGCCCGCTGCTCACCAATCTTCCAGCGGCAGGTCGAAACAGCTGTTCATACTCTGAGCGTAGCGGAACTGAAACGCGACCTCTTCGATTTTCAACGCCCTGAGATTGTCGGCTCGAGAGGACGTTCCAAGCTTCAGTGCCGGATTCTGGGTTCGCTGACCTTTCTTCCACAGCAAGCTGGGGTTGGTATTGACTGCGAAGTCGCCTTTGAAGTTCGTCTGACTCTTCAGGAGCTTCCCCTCAAGCATGCTGTAGAGATACCCGGTCTCGTCGAAGTGTTTGGTCGAGCCCGTTTTCGGTATCGACAAATCAAGGTAGACCTCTCCGTTGTCGTCCCTGGCCACGGTGGTGCAGTGGCTACCATCGGTGGAAATCTCGATCTCTTCCACGACCTTCGGCAGACCCCAGATCTTGGTGCCTCGGATTTGATTCTCGAGAGAGGTTACCGGCATCGAGAATACGTAATACCCCTTCCTTTTGAAATCCATGATGAGGGGCAGCAGCGGCGGGACATAGCCTGCGTCCACCATGATCGGGATGGTCATCGCGATTTCGTTGTAAGGAACGAGGTTCATCACGTTTTTGTACTCGTAGCACGAGAACAACACCACAGACCGGCCCCCGGGCATCTTCACCGGCTTCATTGAGGGGTCAGGCATGATCGCCTCGGCTCGTCCGTAGTCACAGAGGAAGATAGCAATCGCGCATGTGACGTCACCGTAAAACGTTGGGAAACTGTAATTCTTTGACAAGCCGTCCTTCAGCACCAAAGGGGCCGAAGCAGGCCGCAACTGGAACCGTTGGAAGAAAGAATCGGTGAAGAAACCGCCGTTGTCGACGAGACTAGAATCAAGTTCATTGACAGGTTTCATAAGGAAGCCTTTCTACTCGGCATTCTCCGGCTCGAATGACGGGCCGTCTTCAAATTCGACCACATCGTGGATGTGGATGTCCCAAGAATCCCGGCCGGTATTGGCGCCGAGAAACCGCAGAGTGTAGTCGCCTCCTGGAAGAGCCGGCAGGCGCTGCACGAATCGAGTACACGAGGGGGAGGCCCAAGGACCACATCCCTGATTGGCGTGAACGAGGATCTCCTGTGTCTCCAGATCAACCTCGACCGTTCGCTCATTCACCCAGGTGCCGCCCGAACCACAATGCAGCGGTACATACACTGCAAAAGGAATACCGGCAATCGCATTGATCGACTCGAACTCCAGCCAGTCTACCCGCCAACAACTGCCCTCGAAATGCCTCAGATCGGGGGGACCGTGTTCAAACCACTCGTTGTAGTCAACGAGGACATTCCCCGAAAGATCACGCCATTCAAGCCTGACCTCATAACCGTCAAAAGGAGCAATCGGCCGTTCGAACTCCTCTTCAGTTCCGAAAAACGAACCTACGAATGGCCCGGTCTGGAAGTACCACGGGATATCCACCCTAATCTCTTCACCGGGCGCCCAACGACGCAACACTCCTGGTCTACCATCGCCCTCGTCGTCCGGCTGCCACCACGCAATCCGCTCCCCATTTGACGAGAAGACCTCGATCGACAGACTCTCGGACAAGACCTCGGAACCTTCGAAGACCTCAAAATCATTAGGATTGCTGATAACAACACCGAAGGATCGCGCCGATTGGCAACCAAGCACAGGGGTCGAGGGTCTATCAGAACAGAAAACATCAAACCTCACCCTCAGCTGAGAATCCTGCGCGAACGTGGTGTGGGCTGACCCGAACATGGCCAACAACCCGAGCCCCACGACGGATGCTTTTCGAAAACCCAGTAACAACAACCATGTCATAACCGCCTTCATTTCTGAACCTCAACACTCTTCGTTGAGACGCAGGTCAATCTGGCGATATTTTCAGAACCATTTTCCCCGAGAAGCTTAAATTCCCCTCCAGCGTAGAGCGCCGGTCCGGAGCCATCATCGAAGACCAACAGGGCTCGAAAGGAACCGTTCATCTCATTAGGGTAAAACGTGCCCGGAACCCCGTTCCATTCCTGCCCATCCCATCGATTCAGGGAAGCCCTTGCCCATTCTCCATAGTCCCAACCCCGGCCGGCAACATAGAGGCCCTGACCATCTCCGTCCTCAAATTGGACTGCTGCCCGGGCATCCCAGATCCGTGGTTGCCCTGGCAAAGGCACCCATCGCTCACCATCCCATCGGGCAACAGCATCTGCCTGAAGTCGCGCGACATCAACGATCACACCGACCGCGTACAGCCCCTCCAGAGGCCCAGATCTCACCACCACCAGATCCAGGGCCGCTCCAAGAATCCCAGGTTGCTCGGCGTTCCCAACCGGATGCCAACGGCGGCCATCCCAACGAGCGACCCCAAAGGCACGGCTTCCGCCAGCACGAACGAACCAGCCTCCGGCGTACAACTGCTGGCTTCCGGAGCCGTCGTCAAAAACCTCCAGGGAAAAAACGTCATCGTCGAAGCCCATTTTCCTGGGGCCAGAGAACCCCAGCCAACGTTGGCCGTCCCACCTCGCCGCACGCCATACCCTCTTGCCTCCGGCCCGCATGAATTGCCCACCGACCGCAAGGAAACGATCCTTCCCATCATCTACCACCACCAAATCCTCGACCGGAAAATCCGTCCCAGCACCCCCTGGTTCCACTCCCTTGAGGGCTGACCAACGGATCCCATCCCATTTGGCGATGCTGTTGACCGTGATCCCTTCGGCCTCTTTGAACCAGCCTCCAACATACAGAGCCGGACCAGAACCATCGTCATACACCGCCATCGCACGGACGTCACCTACCGGGCCCTGGGGAAAGTGACCCTCGTTCCATCGGCATTCTCCTTGAGAAAAAACGGGCGCAGCAACCAACGCGAAACACACGACCAGGAAAAAACAGAGTCGAGTCGAAAATTGGTTGGTCACGGCTGGGATACCCCTCGGACATCGTACCAGAGGTCAGTACGTGTACGGTGGTTATCAACACAGCCCCGGGACGAGCCATCGAGCCTTCCACTCCAACGCAGGCGGACACGGGGGTCCGCCCCTACAGGCCTCTTTGACCTTGAAATTCAGCCAACAGCTGAATTTCTCCTACACGATCAACATCGCATCGCCGTACGAGAAAAATCGGTAACGCTCTCTGACGGCCTCGGCGTAGATATCGAGCATGCGTTCCCTGCCGGCCAAAGCGCTGACCATCATCAGCAGCGTGGATTTCGGCAGGTGAAAGTTGGTCAGAAGGGCGCCGACGCCCCGGAATTGATAACCCGGAGTGATGAAGATGTCGGTCGAGTCCCAGCCCGGCTGGACCTGCCCACCGCCCTGTGCCAGGGCGCCCTCAAGGGCCCGGGCCGAGGTCGTTCCGACGCAGACGATGCGACGTCCCTCCCCGAGTGCTGAGTTAACTGCGGCAGCGGTTTCTTCAGAAAAACAATAGCGTTCAGAGTGCATTCGATGATCGGTCACGCTCTCAACCGACACCGGCCTGAAGGTTCCGATACCGACATGCAGGGTCAGTCGGGCAATCTCGACTCCAGCGGCCTCGACGGCGTGCAACTGAGTCTGATCAAAATGCAGCCCGGCCGTCGGCGCAGCAATGGCGCCCGGTTGGGTCGCATACACCGTTTGGTAACGCTTGCGATCCTCCGGACTGGGGCCGTCGGGCCTGTGGATGTAGGGCGGCAGCGGTGTCGCACCGATTCTATCCAGGCGTTCGACATCCATCGCAGGATCGAAGGTCAGGTCCCAGAGTCCCTCACCGAGGTGTTGCTCCAGCCTCACAGAACCGCCATCACTCAGGGACAGTTCTTCACCCTGATGAGCGCGTGACGTCGGCTTGACCAGCCCCCGCCAGCGAACGCCATCTTCGTCCTCCAAAAGAAAGACCTCGAATCGGCGGCCGGTTGCTCGTCTGGCTTCCAGACGTGCCGCAATCACCCTTGTGTCGTTGAGCATAAGTAGATCCCCTGGGTTCAACCACCGAGGAAAATCTCTGATGCCCTGGTGGTGGGTCTCCCCACTGGGCCGCTCAACCACCAGCATTCGCGAGTCGCCTCGCTCAACCGCCTCCTGGGCGATCAATTCTTCGGGCAAGTCGTAGTCGAAATCAGCCGTTCGCATCCGGAAGATGGTAGCAGGAGCTTTCAGCTTTCAGCTATCGGCTCTCAGCTGAGCCTCATGCAAAAAAAACCACAAGAATTGCAGCCACAAAAACGCACGAAAAACGAGAAAACAGGCCTCTAACCTCTTTGTTTGAATGTTTTATTAGAAATTTCAAATGTCTTCATTGTGTTTCTCTTCGTGCCTTTTTGTGCCTTTTTGTGGCTATTCCTTTGTTTTTACAAGCACACAAGATGTCATTCATGATGACCCGACCCGCATCACTACGGTGGCAATCCCCAACCACAGCAGCACACAGACTAAGAGGGGGCGATCGGTCAGCAGGGCCTTGGTCGGGCTGCCGCCCAACTCATGACGGTGCAGCAGATAGAGGTAGCGAAAAAGCCCGTACAGCACAACGGGAACGGTCGCCATCAGTCCCTCCGACCCGACCTTGACAACGGTGTCAGGGGCGACGGTATAGAGGGTGTAGGCCAGGACGGTCGCCCCGAGAACGACCGAGATCGCCTGATCGACCATCGGCAGGGTGTAGTGGCCCAGCACCACACGGTGGCTGCCAGCCGCCTCGCCCAGCAGGACCAGCTCCGATCGTCGTTTGCCCAACGCAAGGTAGAGGGCCAGAAGATAGGCGCAGAGCAGGATCCAGCGAGAGACCGGCACCTCGATGGCAACGGCCCCGCCGACAACCCGTAGGACAAACCCCAGCGCGACAACCAGGACGTCGACGAACACCAACTGTTTGAGCAAGGTCGAATACAGCAGAGTTATCACCAGATAGGCGCCCAGTACCGAGGAGAACCAATCGCCGAGGAACCATGCCACTCCCGCTCCAACGATGATCAGAATGAAGGCCATGCCCAAAGCAACCCCAACGCCGACCGCCCCCGAGGCGATCGGGCGGTTTCTTTTGACCGGGTGACCCCGATCAGCTTCGCGGTCCAGCACGTCGTTGATGAGGTAGGTCGCCGATGCCACCGCGCAGAAAGCCACCACCGCCAGCAGAGACCGAATAACGGCATCTGAATCCGTCAGACTGCCGGAAAAAATCAAAGGTGCGAGGACAAACCCGTTTTTCAACCACTGTTCAGGACGCAAGCTTCGCAGAAGACGCATCATTGGTAGAGTCTAGCAATTCTCTTCAGAACCGGGGCCACGACGGGCGCAGCAGCGCCCAGAGCCTCAGTACGCCCAGGCTGTCGTGTCACCACTTTCAAACCCGTCGGCAAACAGCTCAGGTTCCAGAGGGGTTCCGCCAGAGGTGAGGACCTTGACATCGTCGATGTACCAGCCTCGGTATTGGTTTTGGGAAATATCCGTACCAAACCGCCACCGGACGATGACGGTCTGGCCTATAAACGCCCCGAGGTCAAAAACTGTCGTCTCCCACGCGGTACTGGTCCCGGAATAACCCGGCTGATGGTCCAGGCCATCAACGTCCGAGTCGGGGTAGCTCCCGTCGGGCGTCATCAGCTGGAAGTTCACGCCATCGACTGAGATCTGGACCTGTCCCCCATCATAACCGCCCTCGGTTTGGTACCAATGAGCGAACTCCAACTGTGCGGATTCCAGATCGGCGGCCAGATTGATCGGCGGCGAATCCAGAGTCCAAATGGCATTATCCTGCCCGTAGTCCCCACCAATCACCGTGCCCCAAACCTTGGTGCCCGAGGCTGCCCCAGCCTCGGCATCGGCGCCCCACTGCCAGGAACCGGAGCCGGAAAAACCTCCATCACCACTCTCGAAATCCTCATCAAAAGCGGTTTGGATCGCCGAAAGTACGACATCAAATACCGTGCTGCCGATGCCAACCGTGATCAGTGTTTCAAAGGCGCCGTAGCCGGTTGCCCTGACGGCCAGGGTGTGCCCGCCATCCCAGACGTTCGGGATCGTGAAGGCGCCGCCCCCATTCGTCATGACAGGATCCAGAGATGTATCGCTTAGCTCAACGGAAGCGCTACTGACAGCCGCCCCGGAATCGACATCGGTCACAACGCCTGAAATCGTTCGCGAGACCAACGCCGTCATCTGAATATTCCGCCGGACCGAAGCGCCATCGGTTGCCACGATACCGTTGACGGTCAGCGTCTCATACCCCTCGGCCGAGAACTCCAGATCCCACGTCCCCGCCTCAATCGGTCTGTGATAGTCGCCAACGTCGGGATCGGCATAAGCAAAGGTCTTGTAAGTTTCACTGTCGTGGCCCACAACCTTGACGGTTGCGGCCACCGGATCTCCCGAAGCCGCATCGGTAACAATGCCTCGGATGCCATTCAGCGTCTCTTTCATGAAATCCAGCATGGCCTGGCGGTTGTAGTTCCAGTGGGCTTCAAGATATTGGGTCTCCAGGGTCTTTGAGTCGGAAAGCTCGATCGTCACCTCACGGCAACCGTGGTAGTAGTTCATGAAATCCTGGCGTCCACCGTCGATGACATACCAGTCACCACCGTTGGTAATCCCATTGTTGAAACCATCCATGTAGCCCGCGGGAGCTACCGCATGGACGGCATCGGCATAGACATGGCTGACGGTCTGGTACCACGCGTCATCGGGATGCGGATTATTGTCCGGAGAACTCCCGGTCCACACATCCCACGGGTAGTTGACGACCTCGGCGCCGCCGTGAAAATTGGCGGACATCACGAAAGTCTCACTTTCGGCCAGGTCGATCATCGCCTGGATCTCCGTGTACCAACTGCCGGCGCCAGGGTCATCGCCCGCACTGGGATCGGGAAAGTTCCGGTTGGGGTCGGCGCCGTTGGAAAGGCTCCTCTGGGAACCGGAGACGTTCGAATCGCCGCCTGCAAAGGTGCCGTCGGGGTTGGCCAATGGGTTGACCCAGATCACCATGTTGTCAACCAGACCGGAGATTTCGGAATCCGTTGCATAGAGCGAGAGAAGATCGTCGATCAGGCGCAGGGTCAAAACGTAACCGGCGGTCTCGTCACCGTGCATCGTCGCCGTGTAGAAAAACTCCGGTTCGTCCTCTTCCACCCCGACGTTGTCGGAAATCTTGAGCGCAAGCAACCGGTGGTCGCCGTCCTGAGTTCCACCAACATCCTGCAAACTACAGAACCCCGGGTAGGTCGTGGCGTAGTAGTTCATCAGTTCGACATACTGACTGTAGGTGGGATAACAATCCCAAGTTACCGGCGGTTCAAACGGAGGTCCGTCCGGATCGGTGCACATGGTCAGGGCCTGTGGGTCCCGGTCCTCGGTCACCATCTCGAAGGTGTAACCCTGCCGGCGAAGCTCCTTCAGATCTTCCGGGGTCGCCCAACCATAGAGATCAAATCCTCGGGTTTGCTCATCGAGGTTGATGATCCGGCCGACCCGGTCCTGCTCGGCACGGTCCTTGACCTGCAGATGAACTAGCGTCGGCGGTTCGACCGCCACAGCCACTCCTGCAGTCACCAACACGATGAACAGACCACCTGCAACCACTCTCAGAGCACACAACTTCATTCGGCCTCCCGGCACGGCAAGGCCCCCCGGCCCCGCCAACGCGACAGGGAGTATAGAGCCCGGACCAACCCAACCGCAACCGGGCACGACGCAAATACGTGCGCCAGATCACCCCAATTCAGGCGCGTAGCGCCAATCGCCAGGAGTGCGGCCGGATTCCCTCCTCGCACCAATAATCCAAATCATAGATGCAACGGGCCAATACGGAACGCTCTCCTGGCAGCTTGACCTTTCATCCCTCCGGCCGGACAATAGACTCATGGGTGAATCTCAGAAGATGTGGAAGGCGTTTGAAGCCAACGAGATTTCTCACTCTGTTGCCCACTACCTGTTGGCGGTGGCCGACCACACCCAAAGCGGCACCTCACCGCGAGCTGCCGACATCGCCCGCACGCTCGAAGTTTCACGGGCCGCCGTGTCGCTCCAGCTCCGAACGCTCAAGGAGCATTGTCTTGTCGAGGTCTCCGAAAATCATCGAATTCATCTGACCCCCCTCGGCCAAGACCTCGTCGGAAGGATCACCTCGAAACGGCAAGTCCTCAGGGCGTTCCTCTGTGAAATCCTCGGTGTCGACGAGGCGACCGCGGAGGCCGACGCCTGCAAGATCGAACATCTGATTTCCGAAGAATCAGGTGCTGCATTGGTCAGGTTCATGACGTTCCTCCGCAACAAAGACACCAACGTCCAGAGCCTCCTCGAGGATTTCAAAAAGCTGACCGCTGACTGTCCCCCTGGAACAACCTGTGATTTTTGCATCAGCGAGTGCCTGCTCAATTCCGCCCGACGGAATTGAGCACGTAGCACAGTCCCAGGTGGAATCCGATATCGGGAGTGTTTTGGAAGTTGACCAGGTTTTCGGTTAATGCGGCACTAACGATCATTGGTCCGGTTCGAAAGCGCACACCGAAGCTCATCTGATATTCGACAGTGGACAGTTCCGATCGCGTTTCATCGGAAAAAATACTCCCTGACACCAAACCCTGGACCACGGCGGTCACCCTCGAAGACAACCGGTGACTGTAGGCAACGGTCAGGCTGGGGATGTCCGCCGGGCTGAAATCGGCCAGGTCAAAATTTCCAAGCCACACGTACGAAGCGCTGAGATACAAACCACCACGACGCCAATGCCGTTCAAGCATGAACTGGATTCCAAAGTCCGTGTGCCCGTTTGACAAGAACGCTTTCTCGTCGGCAACCGCCGGTTTGACGGCCCATTCCATGGCAGCCGTCCAAGGCCCGTCGAAAAACGGCAGCGAGTGTCGAAGACCTATTGTTGGGTCACCAAATCCATCTCTCGGAGCATCGGCCATTGAGAAAACACCATCCCCAAACCTCATCAACACCTGATACTGGTCACGGGCAACCAGATCACGACCGGCCTGACCTATGCCGAAGGTGTCGTGAAATTCCATGATTGCGTGATCGAGAGAACCGCCGCCGAAGGTGAAGTAGGGCATCTCACCGAAGATCTGAATCCGGTCGGTCAGACCGAAGTGAACTCCGAGAGTCAAGAGTCCAATCTCACCATCGAAATAGAAGACATCGCCTGAGGCACGGTCCAGTATGCCTTGAAAATCCTCCGGCGATAGCGGAGTCGGCACCTCACGGTCCTTCAAATAGCGTTCCACCGAGTCACTCATCAAGAAGATATTCGCCAGTGAATAGTGGCTCTCGAACCCCCACCGTCCTTTACCGATCAGCGAGGCCGAGGAAGGCATGAATCCCAACGTCAGAACCGCAGGAGGTGTCATGTCCCGGATCCGCAAGGGCCCAGGAGGCCCACAGGCTTCTTGGCCGCTCAGAAACGACGGGGCCAGCAGCAATGTCCAGACGAGGACGCTGACTACTCGCCCGATCTTCATCGCCCTAGCCCGTCCGGGCCTCTAGCGACAGTGGTGCCCCGCCCCATGGTCACTCTCCGAATGATCACAACTGGAGTCACCGGTCTGCAAATTGTCGGCCAGGAATGCTACGGCGGCCTCCCTGGGCGAAACACTGGGTGCACCAAGCACCACCTGGATTCCCCGCTGTTCAAAGAGCTGAATCGCCCTGGGCCCCATGCCGCCGGTGATGACGACCGAACCGCCTACCTCGGCGATCCAGGCCGGCAGAACGCCCGGCTCATGCGCTGGGGGAATCTCGGTTCTCTCGGCCGAGATTTCACCATTCTCGGCATCGATGTCGAAGAATGTGTAGGTTTGGCACCGGCCGAAATGTTGACTGAGTAGATTTCCGTTGGTCGGAATGGCGATGATCATGCACGAGCCTCCTGTTGATGGTGAGACGGTATTGTCTCGCCCGTGACTCCTGTGTTTTCGGCAAGGACCCTACGGAGCCTTTTGTATATGTGACGAAGGGCCTTGCCAACCTCAGTGGTTGCGTCAATCGGCACGACGCCCTCCCGCTGAGCCTTGGGTACGGCCTCGTCATATGGAATCGTACCAAGGACCTCGACCCCTTGAGCCTCAAGCTCTACAGTCAACGAGACTACCAGATCCGGGTTGAGATCGGCCTTGTTGATGACGACCGCTGCAGGAATATTGAAGTGTTTGGTCAGCGCGAGAACTCGGTGCAAATCAGAGATACCCGGGGGTGTTGGTTCGGTAACCAGGAGGACCAGATCAACCCCTGTGACCGCAGAGATCACCGGGCATCCGGTTCCCGGGGGACCATCGATCAGCAGTATCTCCGCCTCGGTCTGACGTGCCTCGTCGGCCGCGACCTTTCGGACCTGGGTCACCAGGCGTCCCGAATTCTCACCTCCGACACCCAGCCGCGCAAAGGCCAACGGCCCGACCTCACACGAAGACAGTGTGTAATCACCCGTAACGTCGTCGTGCATTGAAAAGGCCTGACTGGGACATACCAGCGTGCACACGGCGCAGCCTTCACAGCTCAACCGATCGACTTCGACGACGGGAAATATCTCCCCGTCGACCATCGACAACGCACCGTATCGACAGGAGTCCACACACAGACCGCACCCGGTGCACGCATCCGGATCGACAACCGCCAACTGCCCGCCGACGAAAGGAACAGCCGGCACGTCGGCAGGATGGAACAACAGCGCGAGATTGGCTGCGTCGACGTCGGTGTCACCTACCACGATGCGGCGTCCCTCTTCGTGCGCCAATGTGGCGAGAGATGCGGTGACGGTGGTCTTCCCGGTTCCGCCCTTCCCACTGATGACTGTGATGGTCTTCATGCGGCCCTCTCCCGGATGGTACGAACCAGGGCGGCTCTCAAATCCAAGAGGTGCTGCCGAAGCTCGGGGGCAGATTCAATCAACGGCCGGGACCGGGCATAGCCCTTGGCCACTGCCAAAAGGTGGGGAATTTCGAGCACGACGGGAATCGCCTCGCGGGCGGCGTATTGATGGACTTCCCCGGCGCCCCAGTCCGCCCTGTTGACCAGGATAGCTGCAGGCCGGTTGATCGCCTTGAGAGCCTCTACGGCCAGCGTCAGATCGTGCAGACCGAACGGCGTCGGTTCGGTAACCAACAACACGATATCCGCTTCCTTGGCCACTTCAACCATCGAACAGTTGGTGCCCGGCGGCGAGTCTATAATGACGTCACCCTGGTCACCAGCCTGTTTGAGAACATCTTCGATGACGGGGATGGGATGAGCTTCCCCTGCATCCAGTTCTCCCTGGACAAACCGGATAGCACCGGCATGACCGAAACGCACCTCTCCGATTCGCCGATCGACTTCATAGATGGCTCGTGTCGGACAAACCAGGGTGCAACCGCCACAGGCATGACAGAGCTGGTCAAAGATCATCCACTTGCCCGGCACCACGGCCAGCGCGTGGGACCGACAAAAATCTGCGCACGCGCCGCAGTAAGTGCAGTCCTCTTCGCGCAGACGGGGTACCGGTACGGTAACCTCGGCGCTCCGCTCGATCTCGGGATGCAGCAACAGGTGGGCGTTGGGGCCCTCGACGTCACAATCGAGAAAGGAGCACTCCCCCCATGCCAGGGCCAACGAGGTCGCGACCGTTGTCTTGCCGGTGCCGCCCTTTCCGCTGGCGACAGCGACCCTCATCCCGCCCAACCGGCAGAAGAATCTGAGTTTTCCATCTCCTCGAGTTTGCCGGCTTTCCAGGCATCGACCGCCTCGGCAACCGTTCCGCCACCGATACCGAAGACCTTGACTTTGGCAGCCGCCAACACCTCGAATGCCTTGGGTCCACAGTGCGCGGTCAACAAGATTTCGGCCCCCAAACGAGAGACTGTCTGAGCAGCCTGGGTCCCGGCGCCATGTCCGGCGGAAACGGCCTCGTTGGCAGTCGTCTCGGCCTCGCCGGTCTCGCTGTCAACAATGACTATGAAGGGCGCCCGGGCAAAGCGTGAATCCATCGGGGCATCGAGCCCTTCGGAGGATGCGGTGACACAGATTTTCATTTCTCCACCGCCTCGAGTCGCTTCTTGAGTTCTTCGATTTTCCGTTCGAGTTCAGCCTGGTTCTGACCGGCCGAAACGTCATCAACGATCTGCCCCGCGAGTCCGCGACCAAAACCACGGCCAAGCCCTTGGCCTCGGCCCATGCCTCCGCCGCCACCCATACCACGGCCCCGGCCGAACGTCGGCGCCTCATTCTGTGCTGCTGTTCCCCGGCAGTCACCCAAACCTCGTCCTGACATTGCACCTTGTCCCAATGGACCCGTTCTATTTCTTCCCGGCATTTGATGCCTCCTATTCTTTTTCTTTCTCTGGGTTCCGAGGCCTGAAATTAAGCCCCGTCCCATTTCTTTTTTAAGCATATGTCCATAATTACAATTTGTCAAGGCCAAGGATCATGGACCGGATTGGCCCTTTGAGGCAGACAATTTGATCGAGGGCCGCAGACAGGGTCAACCCGGTCCACGATCCTATTTGATGCGCTGCGTGCATCGGGGTAGGATGACCGCCGCAGTTGGAGGTAAGATGGCTGACCAACCCTCTTCCAAGACGTTCAGCGGCCCCTTTTCCCTGGGCCCCGGCTTTCCGACACCGTCACTCGAAACGTGGCGGGCGATTGCCGAGACCAGCCTCAAGGGGCGGAAGATCGAATCGTTGACGAAACCCGTAGATGATGGTGTCGACACCAAGGCGCTTTACACTGCCACAGACTGGAACACTGATTCCGGTCTTCCCGGCGTTCACCCATTCACCCGAGGCGGGATCGGCCAGTCTCGGGAAGTTTGTTCCTTGTTCACTCACCCCGATATCGACATCGTCACCCGGCAGATTGCCGAGGAGACAAAACGAGGAGCACACTCGGTCTGGGTCCGATTCTCAGGCGGTGTTCGATCCGGCGCCGACCCGAGATCGCCCGAAGCCGCCCAGTGGAACGGCGACGGCATCATCATGGAGACCGCCGACGATTTCGAGCACCTCTTCGATGGAGTCGACCTCACAGCTACGCCAATCCATCTCGAAGCCGGAGGGAACGCTATCGCGGCGGCGGCCATGTTCATCGCCGCCCTCCGCCGTCGAGGAATCAACCCTGAAACT
>JAOZPW010000301.1 GCA_029932545.1 Thermoanaerobaculales bacterium
TTCAGACTCCTGGTGGTCCTGGTCGAAAAGGCGCCGAACATCCTCTCCCACGACCAGCTGCTCGATCTGGTCTGGGGCAAGGAGCACCTCTCCGCCTCATCACTCAAGCAGGCGATCAGTGAAGTCCGGCAGGCCCTTGGTGACGACTCCACCCAGCCGACCTTCGTCGAAACGATCCATCGCCGCGGATATCGTTTCATCGCACCGATCGAAGTCATTGACTCGCCGCCTTCCGCGTCGAACGGACCGATCAGTCCGGCTCGCCTTCCACTCGATCCGGCGCCCCGATCCAGGGCGCCCTTCGGTATCGGAATTCTGGTCCTGCTCGTGGCGGCTGGAGCGGTCGCGTTGTGGATGCAAGACCGCCAGGCTCGGGCCAACCCAGTCCGAAACTCTATTGCCATCATGGGTTTCGCTGTCTCGCCAAAGGATCCCACCCTGGCCTGGACTTCGGATTACCTCGGCCAGACGCTGGCCAACGAGCTCCTGGCCGATGGCACAATGAGAGTCATCCCGAACGACCGGGCCGCCGAGGCCCGCCGAGAACTCCTCCTCGAACCCGAAGAACGTTACGCCCCTCGAGTGGTTGAGAAAATTGGTCGGGTACTCGGCGCCGACTACATCGCCGGAGGGAGCTTTCGTCCCGGAGACGACTCGAAACCTGCCAGGCTCGACCTGACAGTTGCCGACGTCCTGACGGGACAAACCGAGCTAACGCTCCATCGGACGGCGCCATCGGGTGATTTCGTCACGCTGACCGCAGGCCTCGGCGCAGAACTCCGCGACGTGCTGCATCCGCCAATCCCTTCCTGGGGAGAGCTGCCCCGTTCAACGCCACAACCGATCTCCCTCAATCCCGAGGTTCAGGAACTCTTCACGATCGGCATCAAACGACTCCGGCTCTTTGACACCCTGGCCGCGGTCGATGTACTCAATAGAGCAGTTCATCTCGACCCCGAGGCGCCACTGGTGCGCTGGAAACTGGCTCAGGCGCTCCTGACCTCGGGCGATCAACCGGGAGCCGCGGAGGCTGCGCACGGTGCGAAGGAACGGGCCGACACCCTGCCCCGGGAACAACAGCTGGCGATCGAGGCTTTTGCACTCGAGGCCAACACACGATGGGACGACGCAACGACCAAGTACACCGTCCTGAACGAGTTCATCCCCGACACCATCGATTATCCACTCCGAAAGGCACTGTGTCTGGTCAAGGCCGGACGAGCCGCCGAGGCTCTCCCTATCTTTTCGGCCCTTCACCGGTTGCCGGCCGAAATCAACGCCGACCCCCGAATCGCCCTGACCGAAGCCAAGGTCCTTGAACCCCTCGGACAACTGGAGGATGCGGAGACCTCCGCCTCGGCGGCAATCACCCAGGCCACCGACATCGGCGCCGCCATCGTCAAGGCCTCCGCCCTGCGGGAACGGGCCTGGGTTCGGATGAAACTCGGCCGACAGGATGAGGCCATCGAAGACCTCCGGTCCAGCCGGAGACTCTTTGCAACCTTCGGTCATCGCTCGGGAGAAGCCGGCGCCCTCAGTGGCCTGGCTGCGGTCAACCTGGAAATGGGGCGTGGGAATGTGGCCCGGGACCTTTTCCTCGAGGCTGAGACAATTTTTGCTGCGATTGGGGAACGATCGGGCGAAGCGACAGTCCTCTTTAACCTCGCCATCATCCGGGCAAATTCAGACGATCTCGAGGGGAGCCGCCAGGAGTTCATGAGGGTCCTCGCCATCAAGCGGGAAATCAACGACGTTCCGGGACAGGCCCACGTCTTCGATGCCCTGGCCCAGATTGACGGCGCCCTGGGAGATCTCAACGCCGCCGAAGCTTGGCTGACCCAGGCGGGGGACCTGGCCCGCAAGACCGGTGACCGGCTTCTGGAGGGGCGCTGCATCCGAACCCGGGCCGACTTCAACCGAAAGGTCGGCAAGATCAATACGGCCAGGCCGGACTACGAGGCGGCCCTTGGCATCTTCCACGAAATCTCCAATCCCCTCGAAGAGGGTCGGACCCTGGAAGCCATGGCCGCCATGGAGACTGAAGGGGGAAGGACAGGAGACGCTATTCCCCTCCTGGAGTCGGCAGTCGAACGCTACCGTGCAGGATCTCATCTGGCCGACGTTGCCTCCGCCCTTCGGAGTCTGGCGGAGGCCCACTGCAAACTTGGCCAGATCGACAAGGCGCGAAACAATCTCGAAGAAGCCCTGAAGCAGGCCCGCTTGTTAAAGAGTAGGAAACTCATCGAGGATGTTGAAGCCGACCTTGAGTCACTGTCCACCATGGACCAGATACCAAGCGCCGACAACTGAAGCTATCCTTGAAATTAGTGATCGGGCCTCATTCCTATCCGTCGGAATTGATCCCCTCATCGTACCGACTGCAGGGATAGCCTGGAAGGCCGCAAAGAACCAAGGGAAACTCAAGAGCCGAGGTTGTTGCGCTGAATACCTCTTTGCGGAACCTCACCGATATTTGACCCCTTTGAGACCCTTTCGAGACAACTCCGGCCGTTTGGGGACCTACCCTGGGATCAACGAAAGCTGGAGGTTTCCCAATGCGCAACCATTTTCTTTCAGTCGTCCTTATCTTGATTCTCGGAGTGATCCCGGTCCTCGCCGGAGACCTCGACGCCCCGGCCGGGCCACTCGATCCGGCCAGTGCGATGCCAACCCTGGGTGACCTCTATGACCGTCTATTGAACGGCGCGAACCCGACCCTACGCACGAGCTTTCTCGAACCCGGCGCCGGCCCCACCTCGACCGGCCTGACCCTGGCGGACCTCTTGGCAACTCTTCCCGAAGCCGACAACACCAACGGCGCCTCGATCTCGGACGTTGTTTTTGGAACGACTTTCTGGGGACTGAGAACTGACGGGACCTGGGGTCTGCAGACCGGGACCGCGGCGCCGGCGCCGGTCGCCGAAACCGGACAGACGACCTGCTGGGATGCCTCCGGAACGGTGATGGCATGTGCCGGAACCGGGGCCGACGGTGATCTCAAGGCCGGGGTCGATCTCCCCTCGCCCCGCTTTACCGACAATAGCGACGGCACGGTGGCGGACGATTTGACCGGCCTGATCTGGCTTCAGAACGCCGCCTGCACCGAGTTGCCCGGGCTCTCGGGGAGTGATTCCGCAGCCTGGGAGACGGCGCTCTGGGCAGTCGATTCCCTGGCCTCCGGCACATGCAGCCTGACCGACGGATCTGTAGCCGGTGACTGGCGTCTGCCCACGATCAACGAGTTGCAGAGTCTCTGCAACTACGAATGGGATCAGCCGACGCTTTCCAACGCTGCCGGAGACGGCCAGTGGACCGAAGGCGATCCCTTCGTCAATCACATGCTGGCCAGTTATTGGTCCTCCACCACCCGGCCGGGTTCGACCGACAACGCCATGTTTCTCCGATTCAACTATGGAACGATCGACTACACACCCAAAACCGGGGTCCTCAGAGTCTGGCCCGTTCGCGGCGGTCAGTAGGCAGAAATTCGAGGAGGTCACCATGAAATCCCTGATACGCACAACGCTCTTGATCGCCATCATCCACCTTCTCGCGGCCCCGGTCTGGGCCGACTCCAACCTCGATGACACCCAAAAATACGCCTGGTCCGAAAACTCGGGCTGGATCAACTTCAAAGCCACCGGTGGCGGTGTCGTCGCCCACCGGACCTTTCTTGCAGGCTTCGCCTGGGCTGAGAACATCGGCTGGATCAAGTTCGGCGCCGATGGGGGCGGCCCCTATGCCAACACGTCTGCCTCCGACTGGGGAGTCAACCGCGGCGTCACCAACCAGCTCTCGGGCTATGCATGGTCGGAAACGGCCGGCTGGATCAACCTCGCGCCGACAAACGGTGGCGTGATGCTCAATCCCTCAACGGGAGAATTCTCGGGCTTTGCCTGGTCGGAGAATCTCGGGTGGATCCACCTCCGGTTCGACACGCCGTCCTACGGCGTTCTCCTGGTTGTTCCGCAACTCCCCAACACCTCCTCCGCCGACCCCGAAATTGATACTCCGAGCAACGATCGGACCATCACCGTCCAGTGGTCCGGCGCAACCGGCAACGATTTGGGACTGGGCTATTCCTTCCTCTTCAATTCGTCAGAAACCGGTATCCCCAACCCGACGATTGACCTCGCCCACACGACCGATCCCCACTCGACCACCAGTCCACCGTTGCCGGACGGTGAGAGCCACTACTTCCACCTGAGAAGCTGTGACACTGTCGGCAACTGCAGCGACACACTCCACATCGGTCCCTTCATCGTTGATACCACCCCTCCCCAAATGACTTCAGTCCAGACTGTCGCCGACACCGGGGACGGGGCCCTCGATGAGGGTGAGGCGGCTCGAACAGGATTCACCCAGTTCTACCTGACGTTTGACGAGGCACTTTCGGACCCCTTCGGTGACAGTGATCCCGGGGACGTCACCA
>JAOZPW010000302.1 GCA_029932545.1 Thermoanaerobaculales bacterium
CAAATTTTTGTGATTCACACTCCTGCTCGAAAAAAACCGGGGAACGGAAGACCGCTCCCCGGTGAGTCTATTTCAAACGCGGTCTGCAGCCTACTCGATACCGAAGGACTGCAACTCGACCGGCACGCAGTTGGCGTCCTCGACGGTCACTCTCATGATCCAGTTGCCTCCCAGACCGTAGCCGGTCAGGGCGGCAGGGCTGTAGGTCGTGTTTCCGCAAGTTGCGCAATTGATCCAAATTCGACCGGCCGGCGCACTGTTGGTGTCACGCCCAAAATAGGCGTTGCCGACCATGCCCGCAAAGAAGTTCGCCGTGCCGGCCACCACCGCCACGCCCGGCGTGATGGCGCGAGCCTGACCGGTCGTCGCGGTTCCCGCACACGACCCGGCACCTGCGATCGACGTCGCCAACGGCACGTTGGTACCGGAGCCGGGAGTGCCCGGCACAGCACCGGCCTGGCGAAGTGAGAATCCTGTGGCCGTTCCTGTGTTGACACGCCCTGTCACACCGATGATGCTCAAGCCTGCCTGGGTACAGACAGCCGGGACGTCAAACTCGACGAGTGCTGTGATTGTGGCCGCAGCACCAAGCCCTGCTTCGCAGGTTCCGTCATCGAAAAAGAGCTGTGAGGTGGCCCGGTCGCCGTCTTTTCTCACCTGCTGGTCAGCCTTTGAGATCTGCGGCAGATCGCCCGGCAGGATCGATGCCGGTGGCGCACTGTTGGCGGACGCACTGATCATCATTGGTCTCTCGGCTTCAAGAGATCCGGTAACTGCAATTGCAATTCCGATCACCAAAAACCCCACAAAAATTAAAGTTGTCCTCTTCATCTTTCCCTCCTCATTCGATCGCTCCTGCAGACATGGTCTGCAGATGATTCAATACTCTGTGGATAGTCGCTGGATTCAGCTGTCGATCGCTAAGGCGGAGGATCCGGTGATGATGGTCCCGCCCCAGGCTGCCACGTCGTCGGCATCCTCTTGAACAGGACCTCTGTTTGCTGGGGCTCCATATCGAGCGCCGGGCCTTGGGTCACCGGCTGGGGGTTGGTACTGGTCGTACCGACACCGTCCGGCTTGATGTTGTCATCTGCGGTGACCATCGCCTCCACCAGGATTGTCTCCTGTCCGGAAATATCCCGGAAGGCCAATCGATACCTGCCATACGGAGCGTGAGCTGTCAGATCGTAAAAGTAGTACTCGTTGTCGCCCTCACTCGCCACAACTTCCGACACCACAAAGAGGTGGTCATCGTCGAATCCCCAGTACACGACAAACCGGCCCGAGGAGATACCGACGCTTGCCTGCCAGCTCAACTTGAGGCCGGTCTGGTATTTCGGAATGCTGAAGGTTCCACCCTGAACATTGGCCGAGGCAACGCTCCCTTGCAAAACCACATGCGTCGAAACCGTCACCATTGCCGTGCAACAGATTACGTTGACCACAACCTTGCCGATGCTCAAGACAAGTTTTCTCAATCTCACAATTTCAGTCCCGAATCAGTCTACCTCATCATTTACTTGAGATTGAGCTGCGTATCTTTTTTGTCTTTCATGAACTTCGCGATCTTTTTCATCTTGGAATTCAGATTCTTCGTCATCTTCTCGAGATCTGAGTATTTTTCAACCGTCGCGGTCTGGACAACAACCGCCTCGTCGGCGATGTCAATTGATGTCGTCACCTCAAGAACCCCATGCTTTTCGACGAGGGCTTTGAACTGTGCCTTGTTGACCGAGCGCAGATCAAGAATCTCACCCTCGGAGGTCTCACCGTTCACATGCGAACTGATCTTTGAGGCACCGGTCAGGGTGTACAAGCTCCCCTTGTAGGTCATGGTCTTCTCGGCCGTGTAGACCTTTGTGCTCCCACATGCCGCCAACACCAAAACCGCAATCGCCACCACAATAATCGAATACTTCCTCATTGGCTCCCCCTTCATCTTCTGATCGACCAAGCCGATATAAATGGAGTTTACCACCGCCAGGATGCCACCGCCTCCTGGGAGGCTTCTCAAGCGTGCTCCCTGGATCGGCGACTGGCCCGATGACATCCGTGAACTGGTGGTCGATGTTCAGGCCTTCGGTATCGGAGATGGTGTCACGGGACCCTATTTCCGAATGCGGCTGGACGCGGCCAGCAATGGCTGGATCTACGAGGTCGGCAGCCAGATCCCCATTGACGGCCGGTGGCACCAGATCGCACTTCCATTGAACCCCCTGTGGACCGACACGGAGGCCGAAGCGAACGGCTGGGTTCTCATCCCCGGGACAGGGGAATTTAGTTGGGCAGAGGTCATGGCCAGCCTGAGTTACCTGATTTTTGCAGTTGAAGGCGTCTCCGCGGACGAGTGGGCCGGATTTGACAATATCGGCAGGGATTGTGGGCTGTTTGCCGACAATTTCGAATCCGGCACCACAGACGCATGGAGTTCCTCCATGCCTTGAGCCGTCGTACGGGTCTCTTCTTGCCAAAGCTCTCCGTGACAGGTAATTTGCAACCCATGGATGACGAAGTCTCTTCGCGACAGGACACCCGCAACACAGGTCGGCTGAACCAGTTCTTGGCTGCGCCACGACGTGCGGTGTGGACCATGGCCGCGCCGATGATGGCGGGGATGGCCGTGCACACCCTGTATATGATCGCCGATACGGCCTTCATCGGCTCCCTGGGTACCGAGGCTTTGGCTGCAGCTACTTTTGTCGGACCGGTATTTTTCCTCATGGTGGCATTGACGATGGGCTTGAGCACCGCAGTGACGGCATTGGTCGCCCAGGCAGTGGGGAGGCAAGACGCAACCGGCGCCGATCAGGTGGCCGGCACCGCCATGACTTTCGGCATCGTCGTCGGCTTCGGGATGACAATCCTGGGCCTGAGCACGGGCCCCACCCTGCTGCTTCACCTGGGGGCCAGCGGCCAGAACGCCACCCTCGCCTGGGAGTACTTCCAGATCATCTGCCTGGTGGTGCCTCTTTTCTTCGTCTCGAGCGTCTTCAGGTCGGTGCTCACCGGGGAGGGAAACGCCCGCACACCGATGATGGTACTGGCCGGAACCACCCTGCTCAATATCGTGCTCGATGCCATATTCATCCATGTGCTCAACCTCGGTCTGAGGGGCGCCGCGCTGGCCACAGGCGCCTCGGTCCTGGCCTCACTAACAACCTTCGCCTACCTGATTCTGAAACGGCGTACCGCCTACGTTCAATTCCGATTGGTCAACCTGGCGCCTTCGCGACCGGTACTGAGCCGTATCCTTGCCCTGGCCGCTCCCATCGCAGCGGGCATGGCGGTGATGTCGGTGGGCGGACTGCTCCTCAACAAGCTTCTGGCCGGCTTCGGCGAAGTTGCCGTTGCGGCCTATGGGGCAGCCTCCAAGGTCGACATGATCGTGGCCCTGCCGATCATCGGACTGGCAGGAGCATCCGTCAGCGTCGTCGGCATGTTCGCAGGAGCCGGCCGTGTCGATCTGGTTCGCTCGACGGCGCTCTATACCTACCGCTGGGCGCTCCTGCTCGCCACCCTGATCGGCGTTTCGGCATATCTCGGATCGTCCGCCATTCTGGGCATCTTCACCACCGATGCAGAGGCGATCGCGATCGGACACACCTACCTCGGTTTCATGGTCTTTGCGTACCCGATGATGGCCTTCGGCATGACCTCCGGCCGTCTGCTCCAGGGCACCGGACACGGCCTCCCCTCGCTTATGATCACCGGTTTCAGGGTACTGATCGTCGGCATTCCCCTGGCCTACGCAACGGTACTGTTGCTCGACGCACCCATCGAGGCCGTATGGGCCAGTGTGCTGACCGGCGGGTTGTGTTCCACCGTGCTCTCGATCTGGTGGGTACGAAGGTTGATATGGCTCGCCGATCCGACCGTGAGGGCGGTTGATTGGGCGGGGAATTAGCCCGCACTTCTCACCAGTGATCTGCTGCAAGGTACGAAACATAACAATCTTCGGCGCTATCTCGATTCGATCGCTTAACGTACCGCAAGTACGCCATCGCTCCCTCATCTTGCGAGATCACCGAATATCATTACGTTTCGCACCTTTCGCTTCGAAAACCGGTGAGAAGTGCGGGTTTAACCAGGGCCCTCACTCGGCCCTTGACCCCAAAGTGACCGCCTTGGTCGGAATCGGTGACCGCATTCATCGGAATATGCAACCCCACACCGTGAAGGGGGTCCGCCAGCATCCCCATGAGCCAGGAGCGCTCCAAGCCACCGCGGCCGGTGCAACCGGCCAGAGCGTGAGGCTCAAGGGTGACGGGAGCTTGCTTCTGGAATCCCGTAGCCGATCGCTCGGAGGTCTGAGCAAAGCGAGGGCCGCGGTGGCGGGGCCCACGAAAAACGCCGCCCGAAGACGGCGTTGAGGTGAAAATGGTCGGGACGCAGAGATTTGAACTCTGGACCCCCTGAACCCCATTCAGGT
>JAOZPW010000303.1 GCA_029932545.1 Thermoanaerobaculales bacterium
AGAAAAAGTTTATTGAGTTATTCAGGTTATTTTTGGTTTTTATCTTTTAACGAGGAAAGCAGGAGGTTCGAATGAGAAAAGTGATTTTCGTCTTTATGTTTGCCGCGCTGATCGCAGGCGCGGCATACGCCCAGGAGACCACGGGTCAAATCCGTGGTGCAGTCGTTGACCCCGATGGTGCGGCACTGCCCGGCGTGACCATCACGGTCGAGAACAATGCAACCGGTATGGACCGCACGTCCATCACCGATGGCAAGGGTGCGTTTCGTTTCGCGGCGCTGCCCCCCGGCACCTACAGCTTGACGTCAACCCTTGACGGGTTCCAGACTCACAAGACTGCGGTGCGCGTCGTTCTCGGTGGCACCCATTTCGTCGAGTTGGACATGGCCCTCGGCGCCATCACCGACGTCATCGAAGTCACCGGTGAAGCCCCGTTGGTTGACGTTACTTCGACGGTCAGCGGAATCACCGTCGGTACCGATCAGCTCAACGCCCGCATGCCCGTGCAGCGTGAAGCCAGCTACGTTGCGATGCTCGCTCCGGCGACCGTGGTCGGTGACACTGCCTTCAACGGCAGGACCCCCGGTCAGAACAACATCTCGATGAGTGGCGCCTCGGTGGCCGAGAACTCCTACCAGGTCAACGGCCTGAACATCACCAACTTCCGTAACGGCCTGGGTTCGACCATGGTACCGATGGAATTCGTTGAAGAGATCCAGGTCAAGACCGGTGGCTACGCGGCCGAGTACGGTCGTTCGACCGGTGGCGTGATCAACATGGTGACCAAGTCCGGTTCCAACTCCCTGCACGGTTCTTTCTCGCTCTTCTTCGAGCCCGAGAGCCTGCAGGAGCAAGAGCCCAACACCTATGCCAGTCCCAATCAGGACGAAGAACGCGAAGTCCTCGAGGCCAACGCAAGCCTCGGCGGCGCGATCTTCAAGGACAAGCTCTTTTTCTTCGGCTTTGTGCGTTACACCGATGACTCCAAGACCTTCATCGGCGCCCAGGAGACAGGAGACGTGGGTTCAGGCCAGCTGACCGAGAGCTCCTTCGCTGAGCCCTACTACGGCGGCAAGATCGACTGGAACATCACCCCCAGCCACAGGGTCGAGGCAACCTACATCTCCGACAATGTTGATGTCGAGGAGACCACCTACTGGTATGACCGGACCGGTGGCGCCGGCAAACTCGACGCTATCGGCGACGGAATCCTCAGCCGTGGTGGCGACAACTATATCTTCAAGTACACAGGCATCTTCGGCGAGAGTTTTCTCCTGGCGGCCCAGTACGGCAAGAACAACTTCGACCGTACCAACAGCTCCACCGTGGATGAGATGCCCGCAGTCTACGACCATCGCAGTGGATCCTATGTTCCGCTCGGATCGTGGGTGAACTGGACTGTCGGCGCCGGGACCTACGATGAGCGTGAGGCCTACCGTATGGATGCCGACCTCTATCTCGGAAGCCACAGCTTCCGTGCCGGTATCGACTACGAGGACAACTATTCGTTTGACAACACCACGAGCTCCGGCGGCGCCTACTTCCTCTATGACATCGCCGCCAATCATCGGACCTTCGTCGGAGACGATCTCCCGGACGATGAGCAGATCGTGCGGCGACGGCTCTATTCCACCGGTGGGGAATACACCACCGAGACCAACGCCCTCTACGTCCAGGACAGCTGGGCCGTGACGCCGAATTTGACAGTCAACCTCGGTCTGCGGTATGAGGAGTTCATCAACAAGAATGGTATCGGCGAGCAGTTTATTGACATCGATGGGCAGTATGCCCCGCGGCTCGGCATGATCTGGGATCCCTCCGGTGAGGGTCGGTCCAAGGTCTTCGCCAGCTACGGTGAGTACTACTTGCCAGTGGCCGCTAATACCAATATCCGCATGGCCGGTAATGAAGTCTTCGAGCACACCTACTACCTCTGGAACGGTCAGATGGACCCGGTGACCGCAGGCCCGCTCGGTTACGACTGGTCAAACTGTGTTGTTGGAGACCAGAACAGCTGCGGCAACATGGGTGCTGTCGGTGATGTTATCGGCTACAACCTAATCTCTGACGGCGAGGTTCCCGACTGGCGTGAAACCTTGTCCTCCAATCTCTCGCCGATGTCGCAGGACGAATTGATCCTTGGCTACGAGCATATGGTTGGTGACAACTGGTCTTGGGGTGTCCGCGGCGTGGCCCGCGAGTTCAATGAGGTCATCGAGGACTACACCATCGATGCCGGCCTCGGCGCTTTGGGCGTAACTTGTTTCGACCCCAACAGCCCCGATTTCGGGACCTGCGCTTCCGAGTACCGCCTGGGCAACCCGGGTTCGGACTTCGAGGGCTTCTATGATGTCGACGGCGACGGCGAACTCGACGAGGTGAACCTGAGTGCCGAAGAGTTGGGCTACCCCGAGGCCGAGCGCAAGTACTACGCGCTCGAGTTCACCTTCAAGCGTCGTTTTGCCGACAACTGGATGCTCCAGGGTTCCTACACCTGGTCGCACCTCTACGGCAACTACGAGGGCTCCGTGAACTCCGAGATCGGACAGGACGATGCCGGTATCACTCAGAGCTTCGACTACGCCGGGTTGATGGACAATGCTACCGGCAACCTGGCGCAGGACCGCCGTCACAACGTCAAGCTCTTCGGCGCCTACTCCTTTGACTCCGGTTTCCAGGTCGGTGGTAATTTCTACTACTGGTCCGGCCGTCCGATCAACTCACTTGGTACGCACCCGACCGATGAGCACGCTGCCCAGTACTCCGGCTTCTCGTTCTTCACCGACGGTGTGGCAATGCCTCGTGGCTGCTGCGGCACCACCGACGACATCTTCGGCGTCGACGGTATGGTCAAGTACGATTTCCAGGTGGGCAACGTCGACATGAACGTCCGCCTCGATATCTTCAATATCTTTGACCAGAGCGGTGTCACCCAGGTGAGGGAGAATGCTGAGTTTTCGGTCGGCGTTCCAGATCCCAACTATGGACGCACAACCCGTTATCAGCAGCCGCGTCGTGTACGTTTCGGCTTTGGTTTGAACTTCTAACTCCAGTTTTCTGGAATCAACGAGGGGCCCTCCGGGGCCCCTTTTCTTTTTACAAAGCAAAAAGAAAATGATGTATCGTGGGCACACCCCGCCGCATTGCGGCGGTAGATCTAATTGGATGCTGAGAGGCCCGGAGGTGTGTATGAGAAAGAGGACATTGATACTCGTGGCTGTTGTGACGACCCTGGTGGTGATGATCGGGGCGTCTGATGTGTTTGCCCAGGCGTGGAGTGGCGCCGGGCGGGCCAAGGGTGTCGTTACGGATCAAGAGGGCAACCCGGTCAAGGGCGCGAAGGTCGAGTTGGTGATGATCCAGGACCGTGACACCGGCCCGCCGGCGTTGACGACCGACAAAAAGGGCAAGTTCTCGAAGCTCGGGTTGAAGGGCGGCACGTGGTTGGTCACGGTCAATGCCGACGGCTTCAAACGATGGACCGGCCCCTATGAGATCTTCAGCCATTCGGCTCCGGATAACCTGGTTGTTGAGCTGGAGCCCCTCGCCGAGGAGGTTCTACGTGCCCAGAAACAGTTCAAGGCCCAGGACCGGCTGGACAAGGCCAAGGAGCTTGCGGCAAAAGGTGACGTCGAGGGCGCTCGTGCGGAGTATCACGCGGCGATTGCCGAGCTCGATGAGACGGACCACCCGGTGGTGCTGGCCGTACTGGCAAGTACTTACATGAACGAGGGTGATATGGCCAAGGCCAGGGAAATTCTGGAGCAGAGCCTGGCGATCAATCCAGAGCACGTTTCCAGCCTCAAGGCCCTGGCTGCCATCAGCGCGGCCGAAGGCAATCTGGAGGAGACAAAGGCCCTCCTGACGAAGGTTCCCCAAGACGAGGTGATTCACCCCAATACGACGATGAATTTGGGAATGGCCCACTACAACAAGGGCGAGATGGAAGAGGCAAAAGGGTATCTTGACCGCACCGTCAGAGACCATCCAGACGTGCCCCAGGCTTACTATTTTCGGGGTTTGATCAATCTCAGCCTGGAACCCACCGAAGCCGCGGCGGATTTCAAGAGATTTATTGAGTTGGCGCCGGACTCGCCTCAGGCAGCCGAGGCCAAGGAGTATCTCTCATACCTTGAGGCGCCTGCCGGGGAATAGTGGTGTGTATCGACGGCCGGGGTAGGTACTGATTCCAAGAGCTTCGACGATGCGACGCATAAGGTCACAGGTCTCAGGGCGCAGGGAGCATTCGGGCCCGAATTGTGGAGGCAGGCGTCTCGCCTGCCGGGTTTGGGTTCGGTCTTTGCCAGATGATTCACCTCGAATTCGTCAGAATGAATGTCCTGGGAGTGTCGTTCCTAGCCCACGCTCCCCGCTTCGCGGGTCCGAGCCTTCGGCTCGGCAGGCCTTCGGCCTGGCGTCGGTT
>JAOZPW010000056.1:0-1859 GCA_029932545.1 Thermoanaerobaculales bacterium
TTCATTCTTCACGTTCTGCGTGATCTGCTGGGTACCCTCGGGGGACGCCTCGGCCGTGGATGGCGGCGCCTGGTGCGCCGAGAAAAAATCGGTGTCGTCGGCGTCGATGTCTTCCCATTCTTCGAGCGCATGACCGGGGTGGGTTGGTATGAGTGGAATCTGCTTGCGGCGATGGACCGGCGAGACGACGGACTACGCTTCAACCTCTACGCCCACACGTTCCTGGCCCCGAGTGACCCCGCCGCACCGCCGATGCCGGGTTTCCGTCACATGAATCTCCGTATTCACCACCTCCCTGCCGGGCTATTGCTTCCGATCCGGCCGACAATCTGGCTTCTCCGCAGGATCGTTGAACCGTTGCTTCGATTTCTCGACGGCAACGACGTGCTCTTCGCCCCCAACTTCTTCATGCCACGGTCTCAGCTTCCCTTCGGACCAACGGTCGTCGCCACCGTGCACGATCTGGCGTTCAAGGCACTGCCCGATACGGTCAACCAGGCGACATTGGATGAACTCGAACGCAATTTGGCGGCGACCCTCGCCCGCTCATCCCGGCTGATCGCGGTCTCCGAGGCAACTGCCAATGACATCACCGAATACCTGGACATCGACCGGGAGCAGGTGCGCGTCATCCACGAGGGACTCGATCCCGACTTCCCCGGCGAGGCGGACCCCGATTCTCCGGCCGGGCTGCCCTCGTCCTACGTTCTGTTTGTATCGACCCTGGAACCCCGAAAGAACGTCGTCGGCGTGCTCGAAGCGTTTGCCATCGCGGTCGACCGGGGATATTCGGGGCACCTGGTGTTGGTCGGCCGCTGGGGTTGGCGGACGGAAAATATCAGGAAGACCCTGGAGACTTCGCCGGCCAAAGACCGAATCATTCACCTGGACTACGTCGAGCGTCAGCAACTGGCCGGTCTCTACGGCGGGGCCGACGCCTTCCTCTTTCCCTCCTGGCTTGAAGGCTTTGGCCTACCCCTTCTGGAAGCCATGGCCTGCGGAACGCCGGTCGTCACGTCCAATATATCGGCAATGCCGGAGGTGGCCGGTACCGCAGCAATGTGCGTTGATCCTGCAGACCCGTCGGCCATCGCTTCGGCCCTGATGACACTGGTTGAGAAACCCGAGCACAGGCATAGCCTCAGCGAGGCCGGACGACGGCGGGCGGCCCTGTTCTCCTGGGATGAGGCCGCAGCGGCGACAGCCCAGGTCTTGCGCCAGGCGGCAGGCCTCGAACAGACGGGTTCGGATGAATATCGCGTGTGACGCCCGCGCCCTGGTCGGACGGCATACCGGCGTTGGAACATGGACAACCCAGGTGATGGCCGGCCTGGCGTCCGATGCGTCGACCACCATCCTCCTGGGCGCCTCGAAGGCCCCCGACCTGCCCGAGGCATTGCATCTGCCCAATGTCAGCATCTTGCCTCGACAGCGTTTGCCCCT
Source organism: Thermoanaerobaculales bacterium (assembly GCA_029932545.1). Classification (GTDB taxonomy): domain Bacteria; phylum Acidobacteriota; class Thermoanaerobaculia; order Thermoanaerobaculales; family Sulfomarinibacteraceae; genus DAOWGJ01. Next base: position 1,444 of record JAOZPW010000056.1, read on the forward strand.
GCCGGGGTCCCTGTGGCTCCATCTGGCACTTCCGGCAGCCTTGCAACGAGCCCGAGCCGATGTCTTCATCGGATCTCTGGCCATGGTGCCCCGCCGTTCGACCGTTCCGGCTATCGCCATGGTGCACGACTTGACGCCCCGGACACATCCCGAGCGCCACACCCTGATCACCCGGATGACATTCAACCCCTTCATCAAAGCCAGCCTCGAGAAGGCTCAGGCAGTTGTCGTCGGATCCGAAGCCACCCGGATCGAAGTGCTCGAACACTTCCCATGGATCGCAGACCGGCTCCATCTGATCGGCTACGGCGTCGATCCATTCTTCTCTCCAGCCGAAGACCACAGCGAGGGCGAAGAAACCCGACGTCTCTTTGCCGACAGTCGGCCCTACATTCTGCACCTGGGTACCCTGGAGC
>JAOZPW010000056.1:1869-16040 GCA_029932545.1 Thermoanaerobaculales bacterium
GGTGACCCTGGTCGAGGCCTGGGATCGTCTCAACCAGATCATGCCTGACGCCCCCAGCCTGGTGCTTGCAGGCGGTGAGGGTTGGGATGTTGAACCCCTGCTTGAACGGATCGAACGCAGCCCCAATGCCGCCCGTATCCATAGAACCGGCTACGTCACTCGGGACCAGGCCCGTGCCTTGATGCGCCACACCGGGGCCTTCGTTCTGGCCTCCGAGGTCGAGGGTTTCGGTCTGCCCTTGGCCGAAGCGATCGCCTGCGGCGCTCCCTGTATCGCCTCGGACATCCCCGCACTGAGAGAGAGTGGCGCTGATGCCGCGATGTTCACACCTGTCGGTGACAGCCTTTCGTTGGCCAAGGCGATCGCCCGGACCCTCGAGCCCGAAACCGCCCGCGCCATGCGGCATGCTTCGGCCGCCCGACGCTCAGCCCTGTCATGGGAACCGATCATCGAGCAATGGCAGGAACTCATTCAGTCTGTTGTTGGCTGAGGTGAGGGCGGTCGCAGGGGCTGGATCAGGGACCGCGACAGCGTCAGGGACAGGATCAGCGACCGGGAAGGCAACGCCGTCGTACAATATCTGGAGCGCCCATTACCCCCAAATCGGGGCGTGCCGGGTGCGCCCTCTCTTCATCGGGCAGACCTCCCAGTTGAACCGTTGTTGCGAAGAAGGGCGACACCGGGCAACCCTCGGCGAGCGCGCCCGCAATCGAGTCTCCGCTAAAACCGTAGGCCGTCGAGGTCATTTCCCGGAGGGGTGGTTGTCTTCCAAAACCCGAAATGTCGCCCCTCCGGGAAATGGCCGAGCGGGGTCGCGAAGCGGCCCCGAAGGCCGGTGATGAAGCTAACCCTTCTTCTTCGCCCTCTTGGTCTTCACAGGAACTCCCAAAATCTCTCTGGCGGTAGTCTTGACCTCGTTCATTTCGTCGAAGGCATCGTCGGTTTTTTCGACATGCCAGGTCAGTTGATTGCGCTCAATTTGCCGTTCCAACCGCTGCCAAGCCTCTTTGTTGCTGACCGGCTTGCCCTCACGGGTTGTCCACCCACGGGAACGCCAACCACTCAGCCACGATGTCGCACCGTCCTTGAGATAGTCAGAAGTCGTATAGAGGTGAGCCCGCATCGGGCGCTTCAACGCCTCCAGAGCCAGCGCGGCCCCCAAAATGTGCATCTGGTTGGGGGTCGCCCCCTCGACGAGCCCTGAGATTTCCTTTTCGCGCTCCTCAAACCGGAGAGCTGCCGCCCACGCCCCCCGTTTCATTTTCCCCGAATAGGCCACTGCCAGGACGATGTGCACCGCTCCAGGATCATCGACCAGGCCGGTAACCCTCGGCATGGCGTCCGTGGCCAGTTCGTCCGCCCTCTCGTTCCAACGGTTGCCCGCGTGCCCCTTGACCCAGTGCCAGCGAACTTCATGGCGCTCCAGCTCTGCCTCAAGCTCCTGCCAGAGATCACGATTTTGTACTGCATCGCCGGCAGCCGTACGCCAGCCACGCCGTTTCCAGCCCTGCAACCATGAGGTGATGCCCTGGCGGACATACTGTGAGTCGGTGTGGAGGTCGATCTCCTGCGGCTGCTCCAGCGCTCTCAAGGCTTCGATCGCAGCCCGCAGTTCCATGCGGTTGTTGGTCGCCTCGTCCTCGCTGCCGGAAAGCTCCAAAGGAGCCTCATTCAGTCCAAGAATGACCACACCCCAGCCGCCGGGACCCGGATTGGGCCGGCAACCACCGTCGGTGTAGATGTCAATTGCCATAGTGGAACTATAGCAAGAAGCTCTCAGCTATCAGTCGGACAGCGTGCTCAATCAATTCTGATCGGATCCAGAGGTCCAATTCCTCGCGAAGCGATCGGTACCGATGGTATGGCAAGCGGAGGCTGAAAGCTGACTGCTGACAGCTGACAGCGCGACTTATCGTCCTTTCGCTTCGTCTTTCGAAGCAGTTCGAGGATAAGTCGCTAATACTGCTGCCACGACTTCCAGACGCCGCGTGGGTTGACCCACCACCGTGGAGGCGTGACGATCGTATTCTCGACGGTCTCGGGAACGGCCGGTGTGGCAAACCAGAAACCCTGGGCCATTCGGCACCCAATCCCACAGAGAGCTTCGAGCTGTTCGCTGGTCTCGACACCCTCGGCAACAACCTCAATACCGAGTTGAGCGGCAATACCGATCAACGAAGAAGGGAGACGATCTCCCGAAGATACGCCGTTGACGCGTTTTGTGATCGTAGGATCCAGCTTGAGCATATTGAAGAGCTTCCGATCCAACTGGCTGATCGAACCGTGTTCCAAACCAAAATCATCGATCGCAAGACGAACACCCAACGCGCGCAATTCTTCCAGCCGCCCCTGGGCCCGATCGCCCTGATCGAGGATCACGGCCTCGGAAAACTCCAAAATCATGGCAGATGCCGGCAAATCGGCTTTCGCAAGGGTCGCCTGCAAACGGTCACACATCCCGTTATCCATTAATATCTTCGGTGAGACATTGACACTGAGAAAGACATTCTCGGCCTCTGGAATATCACGCCGCCACGATCCGACCTGATTGCAGGCGTCTTCGATGACCCGCCATCCCAGCGGTACGATCAACCCGCTTGTCTCGGCAACTTCAATGAAATGAGAGGGCGTCAGAATGCCCTGCTCGGGGTGTTGCCACCGCACCATGGCCTCGACCCCAGCGACCTGACCCGAATCCAGGTCAACGATGGGCTGATAGTGCATCTCGAATTGGTGATGATCAACCGCCTGCCTCAATTCGGTCTCCAGGTTGATTCTGGACATCGCTTTGTGGTGCATCGTTGGATTACAGATTTGGTACCTCGACCGCCCCAGACTCTTGGCGCGGTACATCGCAAGGTCCGCATCATCGATGATCGATGCAGCATCCTCATACCCGCTCTCACTGGTGGCAATTCCGATACTGGCATTGACAACCATTTCGTTCCGGCCAACCGCAATCGGCTGCGACACCAGTTGGAGGACTCTCTCTGCAATGTGAATTGACAATTCGGCCCCAATGACATTGACCAGCAGGATTCCAAATTCATCACCACCCAACCGTGCGACCGTATCACCCGGTCTCAGCACCGATTCCAATCGTCGACCCACCTCTCTGAGAACCTTATCGCCCGCAGCGTGCCCGTAGAGATCATTGACCTTCTTGAAATGATCCAAGTCGACGAACAGCACAGACAGAAAGGCGCCACCATCTCGATCCGGAATGGACATGGCACGCTCGACCCGGTCGATGAAAAGACCCCGATTGGCCAAACCGGTCAACTCGTCATGCAGGGATCGATGGATTGCCTGCTCTTCCTGGCGACGCCGATCGGTGGTGTCCATCAGAAATCCAGCGATACTCGTCACCCGGCCCTCGAGATCCCGCACCGCCCGCCCCCGAGCGAGGATCCAGTGGGGATCTCCAAAACCATTGACAAGTCGGTGTTCACACTCAAACACTCCCCGTGCGCCTTCGATGTGGGCATCCAGCCTGGCATGGAGGAACTTCAGGTCATCCTCGTGGACCCTGTCCAACCAGCGGTTCGGCGCATCGGTAGCCTCCTCTTCCGAAAAACCGAGAATTGCGCTGCAACGAGGCGAAAAATAGACGTCCCCAGTCCGAAAATTCCACTCCCACAGCCCGTCCCCGGCCCCATCGACCGCCACTCTCAGTCGAGCCTCACGCCGGTGCAAATCAGCGGAATTCCTGGTCGTTGCCATCACGGATTCAACCAACGGGCCCAGAACTCCGGGGCCTGCTGCATTGCGAGGCAAATAGGCTGATGCACCGATATTCAACGCCTTGAGCGCAAGATCATGGTCATCCACCAGGACGACGACCGGCGTCAGTCCGGTACGGTCCAAAAGTCGCTGGAGGGTTGAAATCCCGTTGGTGTCAGGAAGGTCGAGGTCGACCACAATCACCGCTGCCTCGTTCTGATCGAGAAATGACAGGGCCTCGGCCAATCTTTCAACCCGGATGACCGGGAGATCTCCGATTCTTGTCGTTCTCGCGTCGTAGCCGACCATCAGGATCAGCGGACCCGGCACAGACCCGTCCTCTGCCTGTTCCCCGTCAGAACACAGGCTGTCGGAACCGTCCACCAGAAGGTGTGTTCCTCGTGTTTGGTCAGAATCACTCAAATTTCCCGAAAAGCTCAATTGGTAACCACAATCGCCCGTCAGTGAATTTTCTCAATCCTCGCGACACAAATGTAGCAGGTATCACAAAGAGGTCAAGACTTTGAACCGTTGTGAAAATCAGGAATTAGTTCAATATATGATCTGCCTTCGAATGATAGATCGTCAAAGACCGATCTTCAGGACCGTCAAGAGTAACTTCCGCGGCGTAATTTCCACGAAAAAGAGGGTTCTCCACAATTGGGCGTGTGAACTCACTGCCCTCCAACTCGATCAAATAATCAGGCTGGATCTCCCAAAACCCGGTGGCAAAATCCCTGTTGAGGACGTGAGGAATCATGGAGGGGGTGACCAACCCCACCAGGTCGATGACCGCAAGGTCAGTGTAATAGCCCAATGCGCCGACTTCGGAAAAAGCAACCGACTGTTCAGGCCCGGAGTTATCGTTCAACCATCGCGCAACTTTCAGATAGGCCGGGCCCCGTTGATCCTCTTGGGGTATTCTGATCGCACCGGCCGTCTGCCATCCTGCTGAGATGATCAGACTTGAGGCCAGAAACCATGCCAAGCCGGCCCTGATCCCGCCAACCCCTCGACCGCCGAGCACCCACCGAATGAAGGCCTCCAAGCCCAAGGCTGAGGTCACTGTGAGTATGAAGACTACCGGCAGGCTGTACCAGGCATATCCCGGCACACCGAGCAACGAGTAACCAGCCGCGTAGACCACACCCCAGGCCGGAAAGACCAACATTGTGCGCAGCCTGGTTGCCATCGCAACCAGACCTCCCATGACCAGCACATACCCGAGAACCGTCGAGATCACCCCCCAGGGCCCAACCCCCCATCCCGGCAACCACTCCTCAAAAAGCCGGACCGGGAAAGGCGCCCACAAACCAGATGCGACCTGGGCCATTTTGGCCGACAGCGTGGCCGGAAGAATTGATCCGAAGGTCGGCAAGGCAAAGGCCGACCACAACAGGAGGGGCAAGGCGGCGCCCAGGACAAACATCAGGGTGGGAGATCGCTCTTCGCTTCGACTCTTGATCTCGCCGGCCACTACGACCAGGCCCATGATCGCGCCGAAGAGCACCCCTTCCCCACGAGTCAGAAAGAGAACGCCGATGGCCAGGCCACCGAAAAACCAGCGCCTTGAAAACCCCATCGCAGCAGCAAGGACCAGGATCAGAGCAAAGGGATAGGCCTCCATGCTGAGGTATTCAACCCAACCCTGGGCGGCCACCATGCAGCCAACAGCCACAGCCTGCCCCGGATCCAGCCCGAACGCCTCCCTGAAGATGAAGAACACCCAGATCAGCCCCAGCCAACACAGGGCACTGACCCACAACGCCACCTCGGTAGGCTCAAGGCCGGTAACGACCGTCAGGCCCGCAACTGCCAGGGTGAAAGCGGGTGTCGTCGTCGCCAACACCGGCGGGGGTTGGTTGAAAACGAAGCCGTCACCCCGAGCCAGGTTCTTGGCATAGGTCAAGCTGATCAGGGCATCGTCGGAGGGAAATCGAGGATCCAACCGGAGGGCCGCCGCCAGCGGGACAAGGCTTGCGACCAGGAGAATGAGGACAGCAAGACGATGCATTCGAAACTGGCTCTTCAATACTGGATCCCCGTCCTGATCAACCATCATCGGTCAAGGATACGGCATCAGAGGACTTTCCCGACGCCCAGCCCTTATGCCACAATGGAATATCAAGTATCGAGTTTCTAGTTTCTAGAATCAGACTCTCGATATTCTCTGCAAATCGACTCTCTTTGAGTCCAGGCCCGTTCCTTAAACCTGAGCGTATTCCTCCATCTGATCGAAGTTGAGGTAACGGTAGATTTCGGACTCGTGACCCTCGATTCGGTCTCCAGCAATCTCAAGGTACTCCTCAACCGTCGGGATGCGCCCCAAAAGAGCACAGGCAGCGGCCAGCTCGGCCGAGCCCAGGAAGACCTGCGCGCCGTCACCCAACCGATTGTCAAAGTTCCTGGTGGAGGTCGAAAAAACGGTCGCCTTGTCCTCGACCCGGGCCTGGTTACCCATACACAAGGAGCATCCTGGAAGCTCAATCCGGGCGCCGGCCTCTTTGAGGATGTCCATCACACCTTCTGCCTCCAACTGGGCCTTGTCCATTCGGGTCGGCGTAGCGATCCACAAGCGGTTGGTTCCCAAATGACGCCCCTCGAGCACTCGTGCCGCAGCCCGGAAGTGCCCGATATTGGTCATGCAGGAACCGATGAAAACCTCGTCGATCACACGCCCGGAGACCTCGGAGAGTTTCTTGACATCGTCAGGATCATTGGGGCAGGCGACAATCGGCTCGTCGATGGCCGACAGGTCGATCTCGATGATTTCGGCGAAATCGGCGTTGTCGTCCCTCTGCATCAAATGGGGATCGGCCAACCATTCTTCCATCGCCTCGATCCGTCGCTCGAGAGTTTTACCGTCACCGTAGCCGTCCCGAATTAACGAACGCAACAGGGCCACATTGGAGCGCAGGTACTCAGCCACCGTCTCCACCGACAACGCAATCGTACCGGCGGCGGCCGAACGCTCGGCGGTGGCGTCGGTCAGCTCGAAAGCCTGCTCGACCTTGAGATCCGGCAGCCCTTCCATCTCCAGAATGCGACCGTTGAAGACGTTGATCTTGCCCTTCTTCTCAACCGTCATCAGCCCCTTTTCGATCGCAACCCAGGGTATGGCATTGACCACGTCACGAAGGGTGATGCCGGGCCGCAACTTTCCGGCAAATTTGACCAGCACCGACTCCGGCATCTGTAAAGGCATCATGCCCAGCGCACCTGCAAAGGCCACCAGACCCGAGCCCGCAGGAAAAGAGATCCCCAGGGGAAAACGCGTGTGGGAGTCGCCACCGGTCCCGACGGTATCCGGCAGGATCATCCGGTTGATCCACGAGTGGATGACACCATCGCCAGGCTTGAGGGAAACGCCGTGCCGCGCCTGCATGAAGACCGGAAGGGTCGCGTGCATCTTGGTATCGATCTCGCGCGGATAGGCCGCCGTGTGGCAGAAGCTCTGCATGAAGAGATCGCTCTGGAATCCCAGACAAGCCAGTTCCTTGATCTCATCCGCGGTCATCGGCCCAGTCGTGTCCTGGCTTCCGACGGAGGTCATCTTCGGCAGACAGGCAGTCCCCGGGAACACACCCTCTAAATCACACGCCTTGCCGACCAGCTTTTGCGCCAGGGTGTAGCCGACACCTTCGAGTTCGACCACCGGCGGTACGGCAAAGATCTCGATCGGACCGAGGCCCAGGGCCTTGCGCGCCCGCTGCGTCAGTTCCTTGCCGATGATCAAGGGCACGCGTCCGCCGGCCCGGTATTCGTCAAGGACCGTCGATGGTTCAACATCGTAAGAGCAAATCACTCGACCGTCTTCGGACAGGACCCGTCCCTCTATCGGCCGGATGCGGATGGCATCGCCAGTGGCTAGACCTGAGACGTCACACTGGATGGGGAGGGCGCCCGAATCCTCGGCGGTATTAAAGAAAATCGGCGCGATCACGCCGCCCAGAATCAGACCGCCCGTTCGCTTGTTGGGCATGAACGGGATGTCCTCCCCAATGTGCCAGATCAACGAGTTGCAGGCGCTCTTTCTCGACGAGCCCGTACCCACTACGTCACCGACGAAGGCCACAGGACGTCCCTGCGCCTCGAGTTTGGCGATCGCTTCCAGCCCGCCGGGAAATCGTTTCTCGCCCATCACCAGGGCATGGAGCGGAATATCCGGGCGCGTCGTCGCATGGCTGGCCGGCGAGAAATCATCGGTATTGATCTCGCCGTCGACCTTGTAGACCAGAGCCTCGATCTCGTCCGGCACCGCCGGTCTCTGAGTAAACCACTCGGCCGCAGCCCAGGACTCCAACACACGGCGGGCATTGGCGCTCCCGCCGGTTGCAAGCTCCCGCACCTGCTCCACGGCATCGAAGACAAAGAGCGTGGCCGCCAGAGCCTCCGCCGCTGCCGCGCCCAACACCGGGTTATCGAGAAGATCGATCAGAAACGGCACATTGTAGCCGCCCAGCATTGTTCCCAGCAACTTGACAGCTCGCTCTGGACTGACCAGCGGAGAAACAACTTCACCTTTGGCGACGGCGTCTAAAAATGCGGCCTTGACCTTGGCAGCCGGATCGACTCCGGGGGAAACCCGGTTTTCCAAAAGATCAACCAGCAGGGCTTCGTGCCCTTCCGGTGGGGACTGCAACAACTCGACCAAGCCCTCGGCCTGTTGAGAGGTCAACGCCAGGGGCGGAACGCCCAGGGTCTTACGTTCTTGAACATGTGCGAGATAGTCTTGAATCATGAGAATTCCTCCAGCCGCATCGCGGCCCCGATACCCTATGCCTGACGGCCCGTAGAGTCAATTGCAGACACGGCCTACGGTCTTCCTACGGCGTTTCTTTTGCCGGAATCGTCGTTGGATCCCCTGTAATGTTGTCGACCACCGAGCCATAGACGATCACCCCGGCACCCGACATGATCTCGACCGAGGCGGTTGCGGCACGAACGGTGTTCGTTCCCGCCCGATTGAGGAACGGCTGATTCTCCTGGACGTTCGAGCCCGCCGGGACCGATACCGTGAATATTGTCAGCTGCACCCCAGAACTATTGAAAAGCGTAACCTGCAGCAGGGCATTCGTGCTCCCGCTGTTGGTAAATCCGATGTTGGTACGGAAGGCCGCAGTCTCTTCGAGCATGGTCAGCCATACGGTGTCACCTGCGGAAAAGACCTCCGAAGACCGGTAACCGTCGAGGAACTGGCCGTAGGTTCCGTTGGAAGTCTGGTTGTAGGTGCGTGAACCGACGAGCAGTATTTCGTCGGACGATACCTCGAGCGACCCGGTACCGCTGGAGCCGAGGAAACCGACGATATCGTCGAGTATCACCTGACTCTTCGCCGGGATCGACACCGTCTTCGAAACGAATCCTCCGCCGGTCCTGCGGTAACGGAACAGGGCATTGACGAGTGATGCGGAGGGGTTGAAGGCGCCGAGGTCGGTTCGCCACCGACTCCCACCGGCTCCGGAGACATGGGCGGCAGCGGCCACCCAGTAGGAAATATCACCACCGCCACTGACAGGTTGTAGATTTGCACGGAGGATGTAGTTCCCGCTTTCGGCAAGAGTGAGTCCGGCAATGCCGGTGCCCGATTCAAAACTCCGCCCTACGTTGGGACCCGAGTCCATTTCCATATTGAAGTCCACACCGGTGTACGCTGCGTCACCACGATTGACGACCCAGAAGTCGCCGTTCAGACGTACGGGCGCCGTCAGGGTCACTGTCGCCATGCCGGCGCCATCCCCTGTGCTGATATCGCCTTGTCCGAGTATGACCGAGTCGTCGGGCTGCCCCGAGGCGTCGGCATACACAAAGATACGATTCGTCCACGGCCCTCCCTGGAAACTGAGGTCATTCCCGGCACACAGTCCTGTCATTTCCACCTGACCCGGCTGGTATCCGAAATCAGCCAGGCGGAAGTGGACCGCCATCATGAAATTCGGATCTCCCGCATGGCCTCCCCCAAACCACGCAGCACCGGCCGATTCCCCGTTGTCGTAGAGGACATTGCAGCTGCCAACGGGTTCTCCTCCACAGGTCTCGGAGGTAGACCATCCCAGGTCCTCAAAAATGCACAGCGCAATCGGTCCGGGGTCATGAATAGCGCTGCCGGTACCCAGGGACGGCGTCATCAGACTATTGGGGTTACTTGCCGGATAGGTGGATTCGTCGAGGTGCGAATAGCTCGAACCCTCCTCCCACTGTGAGGGAGCGTAGAGCCGCGGACGTGTGCCGTCGTTGACCGCCACCGCATTCGCTCCGCCCCAGTAGACGCTGCGACTCTGAAGTACCGATGCCAGAGCCTCCGAGGGATTCGGGTAGACGTCGGTATCGATGATCGCGGTCTGGGATCCATCCTCCGTGAAGCGATCAAAGATAATGGGAAAACCCTCGGTTCCCCAACTTCCAAGCCCCTCGTCAACGGAGGCCGAACCAACGAAACCGAGACCATGGCACAACTCGTGGAGGACGACAGTCAGCAAATCGGTCCGGTTCCACGGCGTATTGCCGTCGGTACCAAAATACCAATCCTCATAGTCCGAATTGAAGGACGCCACGATGTCGAACTCCCCCTCACCGACGTCATAGCCGGCAAGAACGTCGACCAGGGCGTCGGGATACCAGGTCTCTGGGTCGGAGGACAGACCGCGCCACACGGCACGCGCTCCTGCTGCGCCGAGGACGTCTTCATCAAGCGGGGTCCAATCCGCCTGGACACGAATTAATACCGGCGACGAAATATGCTGACTCCAGATGTCGACCGCAGCCTGGAATGCACTTTGTGCCTCGGCCGAAAACCCGTTATAGGTCACCTCAAAATTGGCCGTTGCGGCAACCTTTGCGCCACGCACCCTCGGCGGCATGAAAACCACTTCGCTGACACCCTTGCTGCGGATCACGAGGGTGGGACCTGGACGCTGCTGCAAATCGGCAGATCCTGCCAGGTCTGCCACACTTATCAATACTGCAAAAATGATCAAGAGAGATTTCTTGCACGACATCAGGGCCTCCTATTCTCCATCCCCGATCCACTCGGCGAGGTCTCGGAGTTTGGCGGGGTCCAGCACGACGACGTGGTCGCTGCCGACTTTCAGAATTTCTGCTTCTTCCAGCTTCTTGAAGGTCCGGGATAGGACCTCGGGCGCCGTCCCGCACTGCGCTGCAACCAGGTGTTTCGGTGCACCAAGCGACACAGCCTCCCCCGGGGAAGGCAGCAAACCACCGGTCCTGGCGAAGAGATATACCGCCAGGCGTTCCTCCACCCGGCGCTGGGTCAGGAGTTGAAGCTTGCCGGCCAGACGGCGTGTCCACTGTGCCATCGAGGCCAGCATCGCCATACCCAACTCGGGGTGAGTCTGCAGCAGCCCCATCAGTTTCTCGCGAGATAACCGCCAACACAGGGATGGCTCCAGGGTCTCCGCAGTTGCCGGGTAGGTCCCGACGCCGAAGAGGGCTGCCTCGGCAAAAGTCTGTCCGGGCTTGACCAGGTGAATCAGCAGTTCACGACCCTTTTCGGAATACCGCACCAGCTTCAAACGACCTTCGACCAAGGCGAAGATCGCGTCCGCCTTCTCATCCTCGTGAAAGAGAACCTGGTTTCTTTTCAATCGCAGCCAACTTCCGGCCTCGATCACGCGCGCACGATCCTCCTCACTGAGGTTGGACAGCAGGGCCATGTCGGCAAATATCTCCAAGTTCATGACACTGATCATAACCGGCGCCATGAGCGCGTACCATATTGGCCCATTGAATTCACACTTAGGCCCATGGCGGCCAAAAGGACCAATCTGGCCACGCTCCTGGCGTTTCGCGCTTCGCGCACCTGAATGATGAGCTCAGAACTCTCTACTCCTCCACCGGAACCGTGCCTCCGATGTGGGAGTAGAGCGGCGAGTTCATCTCCTGAATACGATAGTTGTACTCCTCCTCGGAAATGTCGTTGTGCCAGTAGCCGGCCACACGGAATCCGCCGACGATGACGACCCAAAGGCCGACCGCAAGGGCGACCGCGTTCACCGGCTTCATCCAGCGCTGCCACCCTCCGAAGACCCGAGGAGCCCGGATGTTGAGGCACCCCTCGACAGGGCAGGCAAGAACACAATCCTGACAACTGGTGCACTCGATCGACGAGACACGCGAAAGCCGATGCACCGGCAGCCGGGCCGGGCATACGTCCGTACAGGCCCGGCAATCGGTGCAAAGATCCGCGTCCCGCCCTATCTTGAAGATGGCAAAACGTCCGAGCACACCAACCAGGGCGCCGTAAGGGCAGAGGTAACGACACCAGAGATCCCTGACAAAGACCGAACCGACGACCAGAATACCGAGTACCACGATCGTCGTCGTACTCGGGGGAGCGAAGAAGGCCCACATCTTGGCATCGACGACCTTGGCGTAGGGACTCAGCAGGAAAACCTTGATCTCACGCGGCGACATGGCAAACCAGACAGCCCACCCGAAGAAGCCAAAGATCAGGAACTTGAGGCTGCGGAGTGGAATGTCCAACCACTTGGGTGGCGTCAGGCTTCGGCCGACTAGGTGGATTCCCAACCGTCCCAACCACTCCGACACCAGTCCGACCGGACACAGATGGGAGCAGAAACTCTTGGCGACGACGACCGACATCACGCAGATTCCAAGGAAGATCGCCAGTCCGGCGGGGTGGATTGGGTCAATTTCCCCGGTATAAAGCAGGTGCCGGGTCGCCATCATCCCGTCGATCGGAAGAAACCCCTCGGCGCCGGGGGGCCGAGAAACCGTTGGCATACGCCCATTCAGATGGGGTATGACCCACAGAGTGAATTGAATGCCGATGGCCACGACGACCAGAGTCATCACTACCTGAACCCATCGCCGTGCCGGCAGAACGCGAGCGAGCTTCATTGGCCCTCCACCCGGAGATTCTCCCTGAATTTCAAATAAATGCCATTGATCGAGGTCAAGGAGTACAATCCCGCTCGGGTGAATCGGGAGGGCGTATGGAACACAACGGAACGGTTTTGGTTGACGGACGAACACTGCGAATCTCAGATGTCGAGGCCGTGGCCCTGCACGGCGCTCCTGTTCGCCTGGAGGACGAGGCCCGGACCCGGATCGCAGCATCACGACAGGTGGTTGAAGATATTCTGGCCTCTGGCGAGGTGATGTACGGCATCAATACCGGCTTCGGAAAGTTGGCCGAGGTCCGCATTGCTGACGACCAGTTGGCACAACTACAACTCAACCTCGTTCGGTCCCATTGCTGTGGAGTCGGTGAACCTTTTCCCGAAGCCGTCGTTCGCGCGATGCTTTTGCTTCGGGCCAACGTTTTGGCCACTGGTCACGCCGGCTGCCGGCCGATCGTCGCCGAGCGGGTGCTCGATCTGCTGAACCATCGAATCCACCCTGTCGTTCCCAGCCAGGGTTCGGTCGGCGCCTCGGGCGATTTGGCGCCGTTGGCGCACCTGGCATTGGTCCTCATCGGCGAAGGCGAAGCCGTCGTGGACGGACAGAAAATGTCTGCCTCTGCAGCCCTCAAACAGGCCGGTCTCGAGCCTCTGGTTCTCGAGGCCAAGGAGGGTCTGGCACTGATCAACGGCACCCAAGCATCGGCTGCCGTCGGCGCCCTGGCCTTCGCCCACATCAGGCGCCTGATTGATGCCGCCGACGTCGTCTGCGCCCTGTCCCTGGACGCCCTGGCCGCCACCGACGCGGCATTCGAACCGGCGGTCCACGAAGCCCGACCCCATCCGGGGCAGGGTCAAAGCGCGAGACGCCTTGCAAGACTGCTCGAAGGCTCCAAGATCCGCCAAAGCCACGAGGACTGCGACAGGGTTCAGGACGCCTATTCCCTTCGCTGTTCACCACAGGTCCATGGAACGGCCCGCGACGCGCTGGAGCACTCGTGGAAGGTTCTGGAAATCGAACTGAACTCGGCAACCGATAACCCAATGGTCTTCCCGGATGGCCGGGTGATCTCCGGCGGCAATTTCCATGGCGCACCGATCGCTGCGGTCTTTGACTACCTCGGAATCTCGCTGACTGATCTGGCGTCAATCTCCGAACGCCGACTGGCACGGTTGGTTGACGCATCCCTGTCCTACGGCCTACCCGGTTTTTTGACCGAGAACGCCGGACTCAACTCAGGGTTCATGATGGTTCAGGTCTCGGCCGCCGCCCTGGTCAGCGAGGCCAAAACCCTGGCACACCCGGCATCGGTCGACTCGATCCCGACCTCGGCAACCCAGGAGGACCATGTGTCGATGTCCACCTGGGGCGCACGCAAAATGGCCGCAATCACCATAATTCTGCAGGATGTTCTGGGGATGGAGTACCTGGCCGCCGCCCAGGGCATCGAATTGAGACATCCTCTGAGATCGTCGGCAATTCTGGAGGAGACGATCGCCCGGCTCCGCGAGGAAGTGCCACACCTCGAAGACGACCGTTACATGGCCGGCGACATGGCTGCGGCC
>JAOZPW010000304.1 GCA_029932545.1 Thermoanaerobaculales bacterium
TCGAGGTGCTGGAGAGCGGCACCAATCTGACCTTCAAGTACGAGAGCGACGGCACCGCTCGTGAACTGGATACGATGGGCGCCTACTTTCTCTCCGATGACGAGCGCGACGAACTGGCCGAAAAAATCGGTAGCGTCATCTATTACAAGGCCGTTCGGGCATCGAAGGACGGACGCGACATGATGAAAAAAGGAATCCGGACCCGCTTCGGAGCGAGTTCGTACTAGGAGCTATCAGCGGATAATGGAACGCGGAACACAATAAACACAGAGACACAGAGGACACAGAGGAGGACAACACAGAGGATGGTTTCAGCGTATCAGCAGGTCCACGCCCGGCATGCAGACTGCGTCCGCCAGCGGCAGAAGGAGAAACGGCCTCCAAGAACAGGTTCTTGTCTCCCGATTCTCTTCTGCCCCAGCACGCTTCGCGTGCAGCCGGGCTTGGGCACATACAGTCTAAGATCGTTCGCGGGCAAGGGCGTTGCATGGTCCGCCAAGCGGGCGAAGCCCGCTCTCTCGATGCCTGCCTGTCGAACGGACGCTTGTGTACAGGGCGAGAGGCAGGCATGGAGATGGGATCGCGAAGCAAGCAGGCGGACGCCTGGGGAAACCTTGGGCCAACTCTCTGTGTTCCTCTGTGCTCTCTGTGTCTCTGTGGTTAATTCTTCTGACTGGGCTGCCGGCTTTCAATTGTCGACAAGGAGGGGATGATGAAATCGGACTGGAAAGCAAGATTTGCGGCTAATGTCCGGGAGTTTGAGGGCTATCCGATCGGCAAGACGATCAAGTATTTGACCGATCCGGAGATCATCTCTCTGGCCGGTGGCTTGCCTTCGCCGGACGTCTTCCAGCGCTCTGAGGTCCGGCTGGCATCCGAGAGAATCCTCGAGGGCAACATTGATCGCATCATGCAGTATTCGCCGATTTCAGGAGAGGCGAGTCTGTATAGCGCGGTGCTCGGTTTCCTGGCCAGGGACGATATTCACATCGACGAAGAAAACCTGTTGATCACGACTTCGGGGCAGCACGGGCTGGATCTGACAGGGCGGCTCTTCCTCGAAGAGGGCGATACCGTCCTGGTTGATCGGCCGACCTTCGCCGGCGCCCTGGTTGCCTTCTCGATGCAAAGGCCGGTCTTCGTTGGCGTAGATATTGAAAGTGACGGGTCGGATGTTCCCGGGATGCGCCTGAAGCTGGAAGAACTGCAGCTCAAGGGAAAGAAGCCGAAGTTCATCTACGTCGTACCGGACTTCCAAAACCCCACCGGCATCACGATGAGTTTGGCCAAACGTGAAGCCCTGCTGGATCTCAGCTATCAGTTCGACGTGCCCATCGTCGAGGACAGCCCCTACCGGGATCTGCGCTACCAAGGTGAGACGATCCCTGCGATCTTCACCCTCGATCAGAGGCGCGAAGGCGGCCGCGTCATCGGCCTCTATACCTTCTCCAAACTCTTCTGTCCGGGTATGCGGGTCGGGTTCAACATTGGACCGGCAGCCGTCATCGAGCGAATGACCCACATCAAGGAAGGCAATATCCTCAATACGCCCAAGTACAACCAGGACATCTGTACGGCGTTTCTGGAGGACATGAACTTCGAGGCCCACATCTCGAAGTGTCAGGACTACTACCGAGAGAAGTTGGCGATCTTTCTCGAGACGATGGAAGAATATTTTCCGCCGGAGATGGGCGTGACCTGGACTCTGCCGGAGGGCGGCCTGTTTCTGTGGGTCACCCTGCCCGGGCACATCGACACCGATGAGCTGTTCTTCGACGCCATCGAGCACAAGGTAGCCTTCGTGCCCGGCGAACAGTTCTACGGTGAAAAGCCCGACCACAATCACATGCGGATCAACTTCTCGTTTGTCAGCAAGGAACAACTGGCCGAAGCCGTCAAACGGCTGGCCGAGTGTATTCGGAAGAGGTTGTAGTGGTGTCTTGGAGTTCGAGATGTTCCGAATTATAGAGGCGGGCGTCCCGCCCGCCGGGTTTTGCGGAGTATCCGCAATGCGATTGAGGGTTTTCTCGCCCTGTCTTTGTGACTTTTTGTGACTATTTCTATTTTATCACCGGCTTTCCGGTAAGGAGGACATCATGCGTTTACTCTTCGTTGGATTTGGGACTGTGGCCCAGGGGCTCGCGGAGCTTCTGATTGAAAAAAAGAACGAACTCAACCAGGTATATGGTCTGGACTGGACCGTCACCGGCATCGTCGACATGCTCAAAGGCAGCGCCTACAACGCCGAGGGCCTTGACCTCGAGGCAATCATGGCGATGGTGGCCGACGGGAAGTCCATCTCGGACTCTGGCGACGGCTGCGACTGGGACGCTTTGACCATGATTGCGAAGGCCGATGCCGACGTCATGCTCGAGATGACCTACACCGACATCAAGACCGGTGAGCCGGCGACCGAGCACTGTCGGGCGGCCATCAAGCGCGGCATGTCGGTGACCACCACCAACAAGGGCCCGCTCGCCCTCTTCTCCAACGAACTGGGTGAACTGGCCGAGGCCAACGGGGTGGACTTCCTCTACGAGGGCACTGTGATGGCCGGAACACCGCTGCTCAATCTCCTGCGGGAAACACTTGCGGGTTCCGAGATCATCGAGATGCAGGGCATCCTCAACGGCACGACCAACTACATGCTGACCGAGATGGAGGGCGGGATGGATTACGCCGCCGCTCTCCAGCAGGCTCAGGATCTTGGTTACGCCGAAGCCGTTCCCGATGCCGATGTCCTGGGTTGGGATGCCCTGGCCAAGGTGACAATCCTGGCCAATACCGTCTTCGGCGCATCCCTTAAGCCTGACGATTCACCCTGCGAGGGCATTACCAATATCACGCCTGAGCAGATCGAGGCGGCACAGGCCGCCGGCAAACGCTACAAACTGATCGGCCGAGTTTGGCGTGACGGCGATGTGGTCAAGGGCTCGGTGTCGCCGCAGTTGATGGACCTCAATCATCCCCTGGCAGGCGTATCGGGAGGGACCAACGCGATGACAATCACCACCGACACCCTGGGCGACGTCACCATCGTCGGCCCGGGCGCCGGCCGTCGTGAGACC
Source organism: Thermoanaerobaculales bacterium (assembly GCA_029932545.1). Classification (GTDB taxonomy): domain Bacteria; phylum Acidobacteriota; class Thermoanaerobaculia; order Thermoanaerobaculales; family Sulfomarinibacteraceae; genus DAOWGJ01. Next base: position 3,069 of record JAOZPW010000304.1, read on the forward strand.
GGGTTCTCGCTATTGATTGATCTGATTCACTTCGCGGCAGGGAGTGCATCATGAAAATGCTGCTTGGAAAAGAATGGGTGGATCGCGACGAGACCATCGACGTTCGTGATCCGTTCGACAACTCGCTTGTGGATACCGTACCGTCGGCATCACATGCCGACGTCGAGATTGCCCTCGCGACGGCCTACGCCGCGCGCGAGACAGCCCGCAAGATGACGACCTACGAGCGCTCGCAAGTACTGCTCAAGACCGCTGCCATCGTTGCCGAGAATCTCGAGGACTTTGCCCAGACGATCGCCCGCGAGGGTTCCAAGACCATCAACGAAGCCAGGGGCGAGGCCAAACGGACCGTCAATACGCTGACGATCTCCGGCGAAGAGGCAAAACGGCTTTTGGGCGAGACCATTCCTTTCGATTCATTCCCCGGAGGCGAAAATCGTCGTGGCTACTTCGAGCGGGTGCCGATCGGTGTCGTCATGGCGATCACGCCCTTCAACGATCCCCTCAACCTGGTGGCCCACAAGCTGGGGCCGGCGATTGCCGGTGGCAACTCCGTCATCCTCAAGCCTGCGACCGTCACGCCCTTGTCGGGACTCAAGCTGTGCGAGGCATTCATGGAAGCGGGACTGCCGCCAGGCGTTCTCCAGTGCCTCACCGGGCACGGCGCCGTTCTCGGTGACGCCCTGGTTTCGGACAAACGAGTGCGCATGGTCAGTTTCACCGGCGGCCTCGAGGCGGGGCTCCACATTTCCAACCGCTCCGGCCTCAAGAAGATCGGCATGGAGCTGGGTTCCAACTCGCCGGTCATCGTCTGGAAAGATGCCGACATCGAGTGGGCGGCCGAGACTTGCGTCTCCGGCGCCTTTTGGGCGGCGGGCCAGAACTGTATTGGTGTACAACGAATCTACATCCACCGTGACGTCTACGAGCAGTTCCGGGATGACTTCGTGAGCCGCACCAAGGCCTATCGCACGGGTGACAAGCTCGACGAAGCGACCAACATGGGCCCGATGATCACCGAGACCGAGGCCGTCCGGGTCGAAAAATGGGTCGCCGAAGCCAAAGATTTGGGCGCCACGGTCCTGGCCGGCGGTGCACGCTCCGGCGCCATCATGGAGCCGACCGTGCTGGAAAATGTTCCGGAAAACGCCACCATCCATCACGATGAGGTCTTCGGACCTGCAGTCAATCTCTATGTCGTCGACACCCTGGACGAGGCCCTCGACAAGGCCAATAGCGTCGACTTCGGCCTGCATTCGGCGGGCTTTTCCAACGACGTCACCGTCTGCCACCGTATGGCCGCGGAATTGGACTCCGGCTCCGTGATCATCAACGACTCGACCGA
>JAOZPW010000305.1 GCA_029932545.1 Thermoanaerobaculales bacterium
TGATCATTTTTCTTGGTGTGCCTTCGTGTCCTTCGTGGATTACCAGAATGTGGTTCCCTTTCGACCTGGTTTTTGCCTCGCTATTTCGCTTTGTTCGAGCGGAAGGGACTTACGGTTATACCGGGAATCGAAAAATATTCACGCCTGTGATTGTACCGATATGAAAAAACTGTGCAGGGGTTCATCAAGACCCCAAAAATTCGATGGTGCCAAACGAGGTCGTCTCATTTCCAAACCCGCACGTTCCCCAATTATGAATTAAGAACTCAAAATTGAGAATTAATCTCCCTCTCCCTGCCGGCCCCTAACCAACTATATGCTCCGCAGCCTTCCGGGCGGTCAAGACGCAGCAACCAAGAAACGTACCTTCCAGGGCCCTGAGGCCGTGGCTGCCTCCACCCCCGAAACCGGCAGCCTCACCGGCGGCATAAAGGCCTGGAATGGGCTCTCCCCTACCGTCCAGGATCCGGCTCTGAACATCGGTTTGCAGACCACCCAGACTCTTTCGGCTCAAGATGAATTCTCGGATGGCAATCAAGGGCCGGGCCTTCGCGTCGTCGATCCGCTGGAATTTGCACGTTCGCGCCTTGTCCCCCTTGTAACGCCGGAGCTGTGCCAGCCGCCTGAGCTGGTCGTCATTGAAGAATTTCGGACCGCGTTCAATATTGCCGTCATACCCTTCAATCGTTGATCGTAGGATGCCCCTGTCGATATCGTCGTTGCCACACAGCGCATTCATTCGATCGGCCAATTCATCAATCGACTGGGCCACAACGAAATCGACGCAATTCTCGGTCAGGTCTTCGACCAGCCCACGGTTGCCCAAGAGCACATTCTTGAGGAAAGCCAATATCTTCTTGTCACGGATCGCCTCATTGAACTCCGACCCCGACACCGCCAATTCCTTGACCGCGATCTTCCAGTTGAGCACCTGCCAGCTGAACTGCTTTTCCTGTGCGCACACCTGCGTCACCAGGCGACGAGTGTCAAAACCCGTGATCATCGGTTCCGGCCCGATGCGTTCACCCCGACTGTTGAGCCACAGGGCAGAACGCGGCGGCACGATGCTCAATCCGTGGTTGGTTCTCTTGGGCCGGGGATGGGTCACGCCGGCGGCATAATTCCACATTCGATCCAGATGGGTAACCACAGCACCACTCTCGGCCGCCGCGTCGTGGACCAACCCATCCGAGAAGTGGTGAGAGCCGTTGAGAATGACCTCCGGCGGCGCCGACCAGTCCGCGTGCCAATTGGCCCGCACTCTATCCATGTCACCATTAAAACCACCGGCGGCGACAATCGTGCAGCCGGCTTCGACCTCGAAATCCTGGCCACCCTCCTCAGTTTTTCCCCGGCATCCTATGATCCAGCCCTGCCCGGAAACCAACCCCTCGACCCGATGCCCAAACAGAAGTGTCAGACGGTCTCTATGGGCGTGCCTCTCGAGGAAAGTCGCTATCGCCTCGGTCAGGTGATGTCCTGTGCCCCAGATCATGTGAAAACGGGGCACCGAATTTCCAGGGATAAAGAGCCCTCGTTCAACCCAATGAACAACCGGGAAAAAACCAACTCCTTTGGGTTTCAGCCAGTGATAAACATGCTCCAGCGATTGCTCGACATACAGGTCCGCCCAGCGCCGCGGCCACTGGTCTCCGGTCTCGAACTCGGCAAATGAGTACCAGTCCCGCCGCGCAAGTTCGACCGAATCCCGGATACCGCCCCGCCTCTGCTCCGGAGTGTCGACAAAGAACATCCCGCCGAAACTCTCTTTGGCCAAACCACCGAAGTTTTCCTCGAGATCCCGATCGACGATGATGACCTTCCGGCCGGCATCCAGGAGTTCTGCCGCAGCAACCATTCCGGCCAAGCCACCCCCGATGATCACGACGTCACACTGGTATTTCTTCGCCATACGCCACCTCAATTCAAGAGTAACGGATTCAGTCACTCATCCACGAACTACTTTGGACTTACGAGGCTTTTCGTGGAAGAGCGGCTTTCGGATCGGCACTAAAATCACCATAACTGATTCCCGTCGCACCGGCCAATGTAGACTATGCCGAAGTCCGGTAAGCCCGGACCAAGGAGAGTCCTGATGTCGAAAGCATTTTTTCCGATGGCGCTCGTGCTTGTCGCAGTCTGTATTCCAAGCAGCAGTTGTAAAAAGCCGGAGTCCGGCGGACCACCCGTGGCGGTGAGGATTCCCCACACCCTGACGGCCCATGGTGTCGAACGAGTGGATGACTACTACTGGCTGAAAGAAAGAGACAACCCAGAAGTCATCGCCTACCTCGAGGCCGAGAATGCCTTCACAGCGTCAACGCTCGCGCACACCGAGCCATTGCAGAAAGAACTCTTCGACGAGATCGTTGGAAGGATCAAACAAGACGACCAGTCCGTGCCGTATTTCGAGAACGGTTACTTCTACTACGACCGCTTTGAATCCGGTGGGGAGTATCCGATCTACTGCCGTCGGATGAAAACCATGGACGCTGCGGAAGAGATCATCCTCAACATCAATGAACTCAGTGAAGGCCACGAGTACTTTGATGTCCGGGGCCTCAAGGTCAGCACCGACAACACGCTTTTGGCATTTGCGGAGGACTCGGTTGGACGACGCCTCTACTCCCTTCGTTTCAAAAACCTGGACACAGGTGAAATCTACCCGGATCTCCTGCCGAAGGTCACGGGCAACGTTGTCTGGGCCGGCGACAATAGAACCGTGTTCTACACCAGGCAGGATCCGGAGACTCTCCGGTCCCACCGGGTCTTTCGCCACGTCCTTGGAACCGATGGCAGTGACGACGTGTTGGTATTCGAAGAAGAGGACGAGACCTTCAGTTGTTCAGTACAGAAGACAAAATCAAGGCGATACGTCGTCATCCACTCCCACTCGACACTCTCCGACGAGGCCCAATACCTCGACGCCGACAATCCGACAGGTAGTTTCACGACGTTCCTGCCGAGGACGCGCGGTCACGAGTATTCGATCGATCACTTCGGAGACCGCTTCTTCATCCGGACCAATTCGGACGCCGTCAATTTCCGGCTGATGTCGGCGCCGGTCGCTGACACCGAACAATCCCGGTGGGAGGAGGTCATTCCCCACTCAGAAGACACCTTTCTCGAGACATTCGAGATCTTCAGAGACCACCTGGTCGTTGCCCAACGTCAGGACGGTCTGGTGCAACTACGGGTGATCCCGTGGTCAGGAAACGATGGTTACCTCGTTGAATTTGATGATGCCGCCTATGACGCATGGATCGGCGTCAACCCGGAATTCGACACGACGACCCTGCGCTACGACTCCTCTTCCTTGACCACTCCGCATTCGGTCTTTGACTTCGACATGGTGAACCGGACCCGCACTCTGTTGAAACGAGACGAGGTACTCGGAGGATTCAACCCCGATGACTATGTTGCCCAGCGCCTCTACGCAACCGCCAGGGACGGCGTTGATGTCCCGATCTCCCTGGTTCGACGAGCGGATTCCGGAGACGGGCCGCTGCCTCTCCTGCTCTATGCCTATGGCTCGTACGGTTATTCGATGGATCCCGCCTTTCGATCGGACCGCCTGAGTCTGCTTGACCGCGGCTACACCTTCGCCATAGCCCATGTTCGCGGTGGGCAGGAGTACGGGCGGCGGTGGTACGAAGACGGCAAGTTGCTCCACAAGAAAAACACCTTCACCGATTTCATCGACTGTGCCGATTTCCTGGTGAATCATGGTCTGACTACCTCGGATGAACTCTTTGCCATGGGTGGCAGCGCCGGAGGTCTCCTGATGGGCACCATCGTCAACATGCGCCCCGATTTGTTCCAGGGCGTGGTCGCCCAGGTTCCCTTTGTCGACGTCATCACCACGATGCTCGACCCCGACATCCCCCTGACCACAGCAGAATATGACGAGTGGGGCAACCCCAACGAGAAGGAAAATTTCGACTATATGATGTCCTACTCGCCCTACGATCAGGTGAAGGCCCAGGATTACCCCACGATGCTGGTCACTGCCGGTCTGCACGATTCCCAGGTCCAGTACTGGGAACCGGCCAAATGGGTCGCCAAACTCCGATCACTGAAGACTGACGACCATGTCCTCCTCCTCCATACCAACATGGATGCCGGGCACGGTGGCGCCTCCGGTCGCTTCAAACAGTACGAAGAGACGGCGCTGACCTACGCCTTTCTGTTGGACCAGATCGGTGGGAGTGACGGCAAGTAACCGAGCGAAGCTGATCCAAAGGTATGAGCCGGGAATCTATCCACTAAGGACACGAAGATTCACGAAGGCTATTTTTTGAGTGTGCCTTCGTGTCCTTCGTGGATTGTCTATTTGTGTTTCCCCTTCGACCTAACCCGTACTTCTCACCAGTGATCTACTCCGGCACGAAATACGCAGCGATCTG
>JAOZPW010000306.1 GCA_029932545.1 Thermoanaerobaculales bacterium
TCATTCGTCATCGAGGAAGGCAGAAAACAGGCCGATTGCGTTCGATCCCCCACCTACACAGGCGCACAGGGCATCCGGTAATTCGCCGGTCATCTCCTGGTACTGTTCACGCGCCTCGATACCGACGACGCGCTGGAAATCCCGTACCAGCATCGGGAAAGGGTGCGGACCGACGACCGAACCGATACCGTAGAGTGACGTTTCGGGCTGGCTGAGGTAGGAGCCGAAGGCCGAATCGACGGCCTCCTTGAGGGTCCTGGCGCCTTCTTTTACCGGCACCACAGTGGCACCGAGCAATCGCATGCGAATGACATTGGGGTGTTCCTTCTCCATGTCGACTTCACCCATGTGGATCTCGCATTCGAGACCAAAATAGGCGGCCGCGGTCGCCAGCGCGACGCCATGCTGACCGGCGCCGGTTTCGGCGATCAGTTTCTTCTTGCCCATGAAACGAGCGAGCAGCCCCTCGCCCATGCAGTGGTTGAGCTTGTGCGCTCCGGTGTGATTGAGATCTTCGCGCTTGAGGTAGATGCGGCAGCCGCCGGCAAGCTCAGACAGGCGCTCGGCGAAGTACACCGGTGTCGGTCGGCCCTGGTAATGTTTTCGGATCGAACGCAGCTCGGAAATGAATTTGTGAGACTTGGAAATCAGCAGATAAGCCTCGGTGATTTCTCGGAAATGGTCTTCGAGTTCAGGCGGCAGAAAGGCGCCGCCGTGTTCACCAAAAAAACCCTTGGAATCAGGATGATGTCGAAAATAATCAGGCATGCGACCTCCAAAAAATAACCCGGATTTACGACCGAGATTTGCGGCAGGTTAGCACGACCCCATCGCGGCCTCTTGGCCGCTCTGCGTCTCTGCGCCTCTGCGTTTTCTGTGTTTTTCTTCCCTCAGATGTTGTGTAAATTCGGCGACCCAATTGCCCCCGCCGCGCCCTATTCGACGAATTTGTCGCCCAGGCGGTGCACGGTGATGATGTGGCTCGGCGTCTTTTGTGACATAGGCAGCAAAGCAGACGCAGTACACTGGCCTCATCGTGGAGGTTGTGAGGACTTGTCCGTTCATCGTCAACTGTTTCTGAGCCTGGCGCTCGTTGTGATTCTTACCGGCCTTGGGCCTGCTCCAGTGGCCGGCCAGGACATCCCGTGGGATCAACTGGGCCTCGCACGGGGACAAGATCTCGCCACCGGTGACCCGGGATCGGCGAATACGGACTCGACGGTCGTCAAAATGCCCTTCGCCATCACTCTCAGGAAGCCGGAGGGGAAAAAGGTTGGATTCAAGCTCAGGGTGCCGGTGTACTTCTCCTGGAACCATACGAAAATATCCGACATCGGCGGCGGCGATATCTCCTACAGCCTGAAAACCCTGGTCATCACTCCGGGAGTTGAGGTTTTGATTCCGGTCGGTGAACGGTGGATGCTCCGGCCGTTCGTCGAATTCGGCGCGATCAGCGCCCTGGATATCGGCGAACACGCATGGTTGGGATCGACCGGGATGAGGGCTTCGTCCTCGTGGGACCTCACGAGCTGGCGACTGACCGCCGGCGGCAAGATCCAATACACACTCGCCTGGAACGAAGACTGGAACACTCATGATGACGTTGGTTCTCTGGAAATTGGTGGTGGCGCAAGCTTCCCTCTCTGGTTCAACCTCCTCGGCGACCGGGCGATGGGCGGCGTATTTCTCTTCCCCCGTTGGTATTTCGAGGACCTGCTGATCGGAGGTCCAGAAGGACCATCATTGGAGATCGACCGCCACCTGGAACTGGGGCTCTCCTTCGAACTGCCGAGACAACCTAAAGTGCTTGGGGTCAAACTGCCCGTCTGGTACGGCATTGGATATCGTTTTGCCACCGACTACGGGGCGTGGCGGATTTATCTGGGGTTCCCATTCTAATTTGGAGGGTTGTATTGGCCTCTGAGTTTTCCGCAACCTCGAAAATCACCTGGGCCAATCCAACCCTCCAAATTAGAGAGGATGCGCTGCGCGCATCAGGATTATTTTTGAAATTTCTTTGCGTTCTTCGCGTCTTGGCGATTCAATTGTGTTTGTTCCCCTGCAATCGCAAACCTGCCGGTTGCTGCGATCTCGTTATCCACCATAACCTTTGCCGAAAATAGGGCCATGGAACCCAATCGGCCTTCGAGGATCACCTCGGCTGTCAGGGGTCGATCAACCGGGAGAGTCGGCGTTTCAAATCGAACTGCACGAAGGGACGCCAGGTAACCGATCTTCGGAGGGGCCGCCTGAGGGTTCTCATTCAGCCGAAGAAGACCCAACAAGAGGCCCGCTGCCTGGGCCGCAAACTCCATTGCCAGTACGGCCGGCGCACTCTCCTGGACCGCCAGGGGATGGTCTTTCTCAATCTGTCCACGGACGATAATGCTCTCCGAACCGTGGCTCTTGATGCCGGTCACGAGCAGGGCCGGCCGTTTGTGGGGAATCAATAGCTCATGGTCGAGGTTCTTCATGCAGGGATTATCTTATCTCGGCCGCCCCGATGGCGTCCCGCTGATGTATCATGCCCCAGACCTGATGGAGGAGAATGAAAATGAAGATCCCGAACTCACTTGTTATCGCACTGTTGGGCATCGCCCTGTTGAGCGGTTGTTCCAGCACGACGACGGTCGACAGTGACTATGACCACGACGTCGACTTTACGAAATATAAGACCTTCGGGTGGTATGACCACACCGATTCCAAGTATAAGCCGAAGCACGCCAGTCAGATTGTGGATACCAGAATCCACCGGGCGGTTGCTTCGGAACTCTCGAAGAAAGGCTTCACCGAGGCCGCGTCGGATCAAGCCGACATACTGATCACGTACTACGGCTCGAGCGAGGAGAAGGTCGAGGTTTACAACTCAGGCTACGGCTACGGTTACGGCGGCTGGGGCGGCTACTGGGGAATGGGGTACGGTGGATACGGTGGATACGGCGGCATGAGAGCCTACCAATACGACGTGGGCACTCTGATCGTCGATATTGTCGACCGGGGCACGAACGACTTGGTCTGGCGGGGAATGCTCCAGAAGACCCTTTCCAAAAGCGACAGCTCACAAGAAAAGATCGATGGTCTCGTGGCACGGATCCTCCTCTGGTTCCCCCCGTTGGTCGTTCCCAATGAGTGATTCGAGGGTTTCAATTCAGTTGTAATCTTGACCCCCTCGGGGTTGAAAATATAAGGAGAAAACAATGAAAAAAACAGCAATTCTCACAGCACTGGTCCTGATCCTGGTGATCGGCTCACCACTTGCCGCCATCGCCGGCAGCGACGCCCCGGTGGCCACCCGGATCATCGAAAGCGGCAAGCTCCGCGTCGGCATGACCGGAACGCAGCCGCCCTACACCGTCGTCTCGAAGACCGGAGAAGTCATCGGTTATGAAGTCGATATCGCCACCCTGCTTGCCGACGCGATGCAGGTCGATCTGGAAATCGTTCAAAAACCCTTTGCCGAGTTGCTGCCGGCGCTCAAAAAGGGCGAAGTCGACGTCGTGATGTCCGGCATGACGATGACCCCGCGCCGCAACCTGCAGGTCGCTTTCGTTGGTCCCTACCAGGTGTCCGGGAAATCGATCCTGACGAAATCGAAGACCATCGCCGCCATCGTCGATGCCGAAGAACTCGACCAATCGAAGGCACGAATCGTGGCACTCAAGGACTCGACGTCACAGGATTTCGTCAAGAAGGTCTGGCCTGATGCCCAGTACACCGCAGTCGACGACTATGAGGCCGGCGTCGCCATGGTGATCGCGGACGAGGCTGATGCCCTGGTTGCGGACTACCCGATCTGCGCCCTCTCGATCCTGCGCCACCCTGATGCCGACCTGGTCACTCTGGATCGCCCTTTGACCCTTGAGCCCATCGGCATCGCAATTCCTCCCGGAGACACGGTGTTCCTCAACATGGTCGAAAATTCCCTCGGTACCCTGGAATTGATCGGCGTACTTGAGATTCTCGAAGAGCAGTGGTTCGACAACGGCGCCTGGCTCGTGGCTCTACCGTAGGAGAGCTATCAGCCGTCAGCTATCAGCTGTCAGTTCAAGCGCGCCCTTCGGGGCGCGTTTTTTTTGGGCACTCGCAGAAAGACATTTCTCTCGCAAAGAACGCAGAGAGCGCAGAGGAAACACATAGGAAAATAATTTCTTCTTGGCAAGATGTCTGGGTTTCTGGGTTGCTACACTCACTTCATGACAAAGGTATCTGCGTATTTCGGCGTTTCTCGCGGTCCGTTCCTGATCCTGCCCGTCACCCTGGTGATTTGCGGCGCAGGGGCTTCGGCCTATCACCGCTCCTTCTCCTGGTCCCATACGGCGTTGGCCCTAATCGGTCTGGTGGCACTCCACATGGCCGTTAACATCTTCAACGAGGTCAGTGATTTGAAGC
>JAOZPW010000307.1:0-1428 GCA_029932545.1 Thermoanaerobaculales bacterium
TTTGGTGTTTTCCCTCAGCGTTCTTGGCGTTCTTTGCGAGAGGTATTCATGCTGGGATGCTGAAACGCGGAGCCGGAGAAAACTACCCCGCGACCCAAATTCGCGTATGTAATTAAAAATTAAGAATTGAAAATTCAAAATTCGGAAGTGCGTACCGCACTCCCAAAATGCTATCCTCCCACATCATGGCTCAACGTGGCTTCCGTGTCGTGTTCTCTCTTGTGCTGACCGTCGTGTTGCTGGCGGTATTTTTCTGGAACGTTGATTTTGCAGAGGTCGGTTCGGCGTTGACCCATGCCCGAACAGGATTACTGCTGGGAGCTATAGCGGCCGCCCTTTTCTCCTACTGGCTCCGCGTCGTCCGCTGGCAACAGATCCTCAGACCCGTCGGTCGAACGCGGCACTCCAGCGCTTTGCTGGCAACTGTCGTCGGATATACCGGCATTACCCTGCTGCCCGCAAGGTTGGGCGATCTGATTCGGCCCGTGGTGCTCTCGAAAAGGGATCAGCTCCCAACCTCGGCAACCCTTGCCTCGATCCTGACCGAGAGAGTCATCGACTTGTGGACGATCGTGCTCTTCTTCTTCGTCTTCCTCGTGGCCCCGCCGCCGATGCCCCACCTCAGTGCCGACGGCGTCGGAACCCTGAACCTGCTGCGACTCTCGGGGTGGATTATCGGTGCGGGCCTGGTTGTCGGCACCACCATCTTGTTCGGTCTCTTTCGGTATCAGGAACGCTTCATTACTCTGGTCACTGCTCCGATCGGCCGCATCAAGGCCTCGTGGCAAGTACCGTTTGCCGCCTTTCTCAACCACTTCCTGGACGGTCTTCGGATCCTCCAACGCCCCCGTGACCTGCTGATGGTCATGCTGAGTTCGATGTTCATCTGGGTCGTCATCGTCCTGCAATTGATCCTGACGCTCAAGGCGTTCAATCTTGACCTTCCGATCCGTTCGGCCTTTCTCCTGATCATGATGACGGTCATCGGACTGCTGGTGCCTACACCGGGGGGCGCAGGTGGATTCCATGCCATGGTCCAGATCGGACTGACGACCTTCTTCGGAGTCGACCACAACCTGGCGACCGGCATCGCCATCGCCTACCACGCGGTGTGTTTCTATCCCATCGCCCTGATCGGCCTGGTCTGCATCCCGCTGTTCGGCCTGTCCCTGTCACCCGAAAAGTTAGCCCAACCTTCTCACCACCGATCTACTACGAGGCCCAATACACCATGATCTCCGACGCTTTCTCGATTCGTTCGCTCAATGTACGGCAAGTACACCTTCGCTCGCTCATCTTGCGAGAACGACGAATCTCACGGTGTCTTGAGCCTCTCGCGACGAACCGTGGTGAGAAGGGCGGGCTGGCGGAGCCTTCCTCATGAAGTGTCCCTATTGCTCCAATCTCGAGAATCGTGTCCTGGACTCC
>JAOZPW010000307.1:1528-4375 GCA_029932545.1 Thermoanaerobaculales bacterium
CTTCCTCATGAAGTGTCCCTATTGCTCCAATCTCGAGAATCGTGTCCTGGACTCCCGGGATGTCCGCGACGGTGAAGAGATCCGGCGACGCCGGGAATGCTCCGGATGCAACCGACGCTTCACCACCTACGAGCGGATCGACGAAGTCCCCGTGACGGTGGTCAAACGAGACGGCCGACGGGAACGATTCGATCGCGAAAAGCTGCTCGACGGCCTCCTGCGGGCCTGCGAGAAACGACCTGTGGCCAGGGCTGAACTGATCCGCGTCGTTGATACGGTCGAGAATGCCATCTCGGCCCGCGAGGTCCGAGAGATGTCATCCGAAGAGATCGGCAGCATGGTCATTGCGGAACTGCGTAGCCTCGACCAGGTGGCCTACGTCCGCTTTGCCAGCGTCTACAGGCGCTTCGAGGATGTCAGCCAGTTCATGGACGAATTGCGCCACCTCCTCAAACGACCGGAGGACGAGGCCGTCGATGAATGACACCCCGGAAACTCTCAATCTCGATGCCGGCATCGAGTCCATCCCAATCCCTGAGATCCTCCCGGTAGTACCGATTCGGGGCCTTGTGCTCTTCCCCTACACTATCGTGCCTCTGGCCATCGGTCGCCGTCTCTCCCTCAATGCGGTCAACGAAGCCCATGCCGGCAACGGCCTGCTCCTCCTCCTGACCCAAAGAGACGACACACTGGAAAATCCTGCGCCGGAAGACCTTTTTGATGTCGGGTGCGTCGGCCAGGTGATGCGCATGGTCAAGCTGCCCGACGGCAACGTCAGCGCTTTAGTCCAGGGACTTGGCAGAGTGAGGGTCGATTATCTTTCACGGACCGAACCATTCCTGGAAGCTCGGGTATCACCCCTGTCCGAATCCGAACTCGGCCCGCTGGCGCCCGAACTGGAAGCGACGATCCGATCTATTCGAGACGGCCTGGAGAAGATCGCCTCAATGGGCCGGCAGATGTCCCCGGAAGTCATGCTGATCGCGGCCGGTCTGGACGATCCCCTGCGCCTGGCCGATCTTGTCACCGCCAATATGGGCCTCAAGACCGACGAGGCCCAGACGGTCCTGGAAGCCGTGGACGGACGCGAACGCCTGGAACTGGTCCATCGCCTGATCGAGAAGGAAACCGCCCTCTTGGAAATGCAGCACGAGATTTCCTCCCGGGTTCGGGGAGAATTGGACAGCAACCAGCGTGAGTTCTTCCTCCGGCAGCAATTGAGGACCATCCAGAAGGAACTGGGCGAGATTGACGATCTCGAACAGGAGATCGAAGAACTCCGCGAGAAAGCCGACGCAGCAAAAATTCCGGAGACCGCCCGCAAAGAAGTCAACAAGCAGCTCAGGCGACTGGGCTCCATGCACCCGGACAGCGCCGAGACCTCGGTCGTCAGGACCTGGCTGGATTGGATCGTTGGACTGCCCTGGTCCAATCTCAGCACCGACGACCTCGACCTGAAGAAGGCGCGCACAGTCCTCGACCGGGACCACTTCGGCCTGGACAAGGTCAAAGAACGCATCATCGAGATCCTCGCCGTACGCCGTCTCAACCCCGAGGGACGCAGTCCCATCCTGTGCTTTGTCGGGCCTCCCGGCGTGGGAAAGACCTCGCTCGGACGATCCATCGCCGAAGCCCTCGGCCGGCGCTTCGTTCGCCATTCCCTTGGCGGTGTCAGGGACGAGGCCGAGATCCGGGGTCACCGGCGAACCTATGTCGGCGCCATGCCGGGGCGTATCGTCCAGGGCATCTCCCAGGCCGGCACAGCCAACCCTGTCTTCATGCTGGACGAAGTGGACAAGTTGGGCGCCGACGTCCGAGGCGACCCATCGTCCGCCCTGTTGGAAGTTCTGGATCCCGAACAGAATCACGCCTTCCGGGACCACTATCTCGGCCTCGACATTGATCTATCCAAGGTATTGTTCATTGCGACGGCCAACGTCACCGACACCATCCAACCGGCCTTCCTCGACCGCATGGAGATCATCACGCTCTCAGGCTATACCGAAGAAGAAAAACTGGTCATCGCCAAACGGCACCTCGTCCCTCGATGCATCGAGGAGACCGGACTCAAAGTCTCCCAGGCCAAATTCGCTCCGGCTGCCCTCAAACTCCTGATCGCCGGCTACACCCGGGAGGCCGGTCTCCGCAACCTTCAACAAAAGATCAGCGCCGTCTGCCGCAAGCTGGCGGTCGATGTCGCCTCCGGCAAGACCGGCCCGTGCACCATCAACCCGGCACTGGTAGAACGCCTGCTGGGCCCGAGGCCCTTTGCCTGCGAGGCACACCTGGCCGAAGCCGCTATCGGCGTGGCCACCGGCCTGGCCTACACCTCCGTCGGCGGCGACGTCTTGTTGATCGAGGCCCTGGCCCTGCCCGGCAAGGGCAACCTCAAGTTGACCGGCAGCCTGGGTGACGTCATGAAGGAGTCGGCATCCGCTGCCCTCTCGCGAGCCCGCGCCCACGGCGAAGCATTGGCTGTGAAACCCGAGTGGTTCGACACCCACGACATTCACCTCCACGTACCCGAAGGCGCCGTACCCAAGGATGGCCCGTCGGCCGGCGTCACCATGCTGACCGCAATCCTCTCAGTAGCCTCCAGTCGACCCATTCGGCACGACCTGGCCATGACCGGCGAGATCACCCTTCGCGGCAAAGTCCTGGCTGTCGGCGGCATCAAAGCCAAAGTCCTTGCAGCTCTCAGGGCCGGCATTACCGAAATTCTGCTGCCGCGTTCCAACGAAAGGGACCTTGTCGATCTGCCCCCATCCGCCCGCAAGAAAGCGACCTTCATCTTCGCCGACTCCGCCGAGGATGTGCTGAAGGCGGCGTTGGTATAGGAAAGAGGGA
>JAOZPW010000308.1 GCA_029932545.1 Thermoanaerobaculales bacterium
CTAACCCGCCAAAGCCGCAACCCATGTGGTTCCGGCTCTGCAGGAAGCTCTCAGCGCTCACCGCTGAAACCTATTAGCCTGATCAAGTTCCGTCAGGCAAAGTAATCAACTAGTTTTCTCGTGACTCCTCAGGTACCCAGAACTCCTCGGAGAAGAGACGCGAGGCAATTCGGTCGAGGGTCGACACCTTCGCACCACTTGGCTTTTGGCTCGAAACGGCCAGGTTGTCCACGGCCAGGCGGAACTCTGTGAGAACACGGTCCTCAATGACCTGCCGGGTCTCCGAGTTGAGCGGGTGTGCCGTATCCCGCATTTGACCATTACGGGTCTTTCTGGCGGGCATCGTCACGAAGAGCTGTCCTTCCCGCCCCTCCATGACTCTCAGATCATTAACGATGAAACAGTCGTCAATGATGATGCTGACGAATGCCCGGACCTTGCCGCCCTTTGCAGGGCTGATGCGTACTTCAGTAATTTCCACGTCGCCTCCTGTTTCTCGAATCACCCCGCTACGGCCTCTGGCCGCGCGCGGGTCCGTCCCAAAATTTCGACTACTTCGATCCGTCCGGGGCCTTCATACACACACTCTGCCCGCGATGCCGCGTCGAGGGACTCAAAAACTCCGAACACTGTCGCCCCGGAACCGCTGACAGTAGAGAATAACGGCCCCAGCCGCCTCACACCCTCGAGTGCCTCGGCAACCAAAGGCCATCCCTCACAGACCACCCGCTCCAAATCGTTGCACGCTGCCGACCATTCGATCTCCGGTGTGCTGTCCACCACGCCAGCATACACCCTGTCATCCATTCTTTTCCAGGGTCCGAGACGGAGTCGTGAGAAGACCTCTGCAGTCGATACCTCGACGTGCGGCACGACCAGTACGATACCCAGGGAAGGCAAGTCGTCGAGCGGTAGAACCTCCTCGCCCCTGCCCACCCCGAGGCACAAGCCTCCATGGAAGAAGAACGGCACGTCGCTCCCCAGCTCTGCAGCCAGCCGCCTGAGATTGGAGGATGGCAGATCCAGGGCCCACATACGGTCGAGTAGGATCAAAGCGCCGGCGGCGTCTGCAGACCCTCCGCCCATGCCTCCACCTACGGGGATATTCTTTCCCAGCCTCAACCGAGCACCCGGACGACGCCCGATCTCACGCCACAGGGCACGAACCGCCCGCACAACCAGATTGTCAGGCCCATTTCCTACCAAGCCGTGTGGCTCAATTTCCAGTTCCAACCGGCCCTCCTCTGCAGGCCACCCGCGAAGCGTATCCCAAAGACCGACACTCTGAAAAAGCGTGCGAAGCTCGTGAAACCCGTCCGGACGACGCCCGACGACCTCCAGGTGGAGGTTGATTTTGGCCGGCACGCGGACGACAAGCGAATCAGTCATCTCCGCACCTACAACCAATTTCGAAGAGAAGGGGGAGGGAAGGATGCAGGAAGAATTTTACGCGACAGACTTGTAGGGGCGGACCCCCGTGTCCGCCCAGATCCCTGCTCCCTGAGAGCTGATAGCTGATAGCTGATAGCTGATAGCTCCCCATCATCGCCCACACACCGGGAGTTCCGGCAACGGCGGAAGTTCTCCTGAAAATTCCCACTGCAACCTAACGAGTTCCAACTCGGCCCAGTCACCCGACGGAGTGTCGATCCTGAGGTCTCCCGGCACCGACGATGTGTGTTTGTGCAACTCCACCTCCCAGTCCTCTCCTCGAAGAGCTACAACCCTTGAAGGCTCACGGGCCAACTCCGCCACTGACCACCATCCGGCACCTGCGATTTCGAAAAGATTTTTCGATCCTAAGGCCGTGACCTGATCGCCCTCAAGCGCAGGTATACGTCCGCCCAACAGCAGTATCACCCGACTCAGGGGCAAACTGCCAAGTCCCAGGGCCTCCACGGCATGCTCGCCTTCGAGACGACATCCTTTCCTGAGGTCAAAGACCACACTGCCGCCCTGATCATCCCATCCGGCAACGACGACCGCACCTCCTAGGTTTTCCGACACCGTCATCCGGCCCTGCCCTCTGTCGGCTATCACGCTGAGTCGGAGCCCGCCGGTTGAAGGCACTCTGAGGCGGTACAGAGCCACGAACGGCCCGGGCAGCGGCCTCTGAAGCAAGGCGGCCTCAACCTCAAAGGACACCGGCTCCGGCTGAGCCGTCCCTGCCGTTTGGCAGGCTGCACAGGCCAAAATCGCCGCTGTCACCATCACCAAGACAATCCCGGCGGTTCGTCCTTCGACATTGAACGTAGAGCGTTGAACGTCGAACCTTCTCCCCTGGTCCCTGACCCCTGGCACCGGTCGCTCAAGGCCGCCGAGAGACGACCGCCTACTCAACCTGGCGCCTCTGTTCACGAATGCGATCCAACAACTCCAGAACATGGTCCGGGTCTTCGCAACCGATGTCCAGGGCATGCTGAAGCCATCTCTGGGCCTCGTCATCTCTTCCCAATTCCAAGAGCACCTCTCCCAGATGGGCTACGACCGTCCCCTGGCCTTCACCGCCAAGGTCCACCGCTCGCTGCAGCCAACGTTCGGCTTCATCCAGCCGTCCCAGGCGATACTCAACCCATCCAAGCGAGTCGAGGAAGGCCGCATTCCCTGGTCTGGCCTCTACTGCGAACCGAATCAGTTCAAGTGCCCGATCCAGGTTCTTCCCGGCATCGGCCCACATATAGCCCAAATAGTTGGCCGCATCAACGTCGTCCGGATCGGCTTCCAGTATTGCCTCAAAAACCACGGCAGCCTCGTCCAGCCGACCACCACGTTCGAGAGCGGTGGCTCGAATAAAGGCCAGTCCCCGCTCATCCGGGAAACGCTCGAGAGCTTCAGCACTTCGTTCTTCCAGAGCATCCCACCGCTCCAGCGACTGCATCACCTGGAGGGCCATCAACACATCCGGGAAGCGCTCACTCTCGAACAGAGGCTTCAATCGTGCAATGGCCCCCCCGTCTCCCGCCTTCATCCTGAACTCAATCTCCAGGGCCAGCGCCGGGGCACGGAGACTCTCGACAAGCTGAGGCTGCAGGCGCAAAAGTGCGGCGGCGCCCTTGGCCCAATCCTCGTTGACCCTGTAGGTTTCGGCCAACAGGAACGGCAGTTGCGCCCCGGCCGACCCGACATCACCCACTCGATCCAGCCACTCGCGGGCTGCAGTCGGATGTCCCGCTCTGACTTCCAGTTGGGCCGCGTTGAGACACACACGCGTCGCTGCCGACGACGCAGCATCGACAGAAACCAGTTCCCACGCCCGATCAAGGAAACCCCGAGCCTTTTCGATATCACCCCGTCCACCTGCGGCTTCGGTCCAGGCCAGTCCCAGCAGCAACTCGATGCTGTCCGGGTTCTTCTTGAGCAAGGTTTTCAGTCGGGGTCGAGCCTCGTCAAACCGATCGAGCTCAACCAGCAGCATTGCTTCCATCTGATTGGCCCTGGGAGAGTCCGACTCCTTGGCCAACACCGTTCGGACCAACCCAAGGGCACGGTCCGGACGCCCGCCGTCCATCAGCAGGGCGGCGGCCCGTAAGTGCCCGTCAAGATCATCGGGCTCCAACCACTCCGCCAACTCGGCTCCGGCCACTCCGGTCCGGCCTGAGGCTACCAGCGTCCGGACCCTGAGATCCCGGCATTGATCTACCGCCTCCGGAGGCTGTGAGCATCGAGCCACCACCTCGGCAGCCTCCCCCGGCCTCCCGGTCTGGGCCAGCAGTTGCGCGTGAAACAACTCCATCCTGACGCTTCCTCGCATGCCCCTCCGCAGATCTGCCATGATCCGCTCGGCTTCAACAGGGTCACCCTGGGCGGACAACACAGTCGCCAAAGTCAACTGAAGATTGGGGTCGTCGGATCGCTCGGCAACAGCCTCATCCAGGGCCGTTTTGGCCTTCGGAAGCAATTCCGCCTTCTGGGTTGCCATCTGCCCAAGGGCCAACGCAAGCGCTCTCTTTCCATACCAATCAAGATCCTCCCGATCTTCCAGCACACCAATCGCCCGCTGGGGCATTCCAATATCCACCAACATTGATCCGAAGGCTACCCGGATCTCGTTGACATCCGGGGCCTGCTCCATGGCTTCTGCGTAGGCTTCCACAGCGTCACGGATTTCCCCTTCGTTCTCCAACCGTCGGGCGCGCAAGAACATCTCCAGACCATCGGGCAAAATCCGCTCTTCGGCCGGCGGAAATTCTCCCGGGGACGACGGCGCAGCCCAGCCAACGCCGGTCACAAGACTCAATAGAACAAACAGTTTCAAAGGGTTCAAAACACTCTCCGTTCGAGGCCATCATACCGGACCCTGCTCAGCAGGTTGGGACCTGTACGGTCCCAACCTGCTGAGCAGGGCGCTATCAGCTCTCAGCTATCAGCTCTCAGC
>JAOZPW010000309.1 GCA_029932545.1 Thermoanaerobaculales bacterium
ACATCTCGGGCGAGGCTTCTGTTGTCATCACCGGAGATCCGCCGCACTTGGATGCAATGGTCATCAGCCCCGAGACCGCCACCGTGAACGTGGGCGCCTCGCTGGTCTTCACCACTTCGGGAACCGATCAGTATGGCGATCCATTGACACCGGACAACGCCGTTTGGAGCATCAGCGGAGAGGGCGACGGAACACTGAATCCCCCGACAGGCACCGCCACCACGACCTTCACGGCTACTGCCGCCGGCAGTGTTGTTGTGACGGCGCAGCAGGACGGTATCGAAGCTACGGCATCGGTCGAAATAACCGATGAAGGACTCCCAAAGCCCCGGAGAATCAAGGCTCGAAAAATACCGTAGGAAAAAGCAACGGACCGGCAGTAACCTCAGTCGCCAGTCTCAGCGGGAACAAGAAGATCAGGATTCCCGCCGTCCAGCCAAAGCCGGGCAAGGGCAGAGACCCGAGTATCCGGCGCCAGTCTTACCACCTGCATGAGTTGTTCGCGGGCTTCTTGCTTGTCTCCGGCCCCCTTGAGTATCACACCTGCCAGATGGAGCCTGAGAACCGGGTCCCCGGGTTCGGTCCGTACAGCCTGCTCGAGGGCCTTGCGGGCAAATTCCACGTCCCCCTCGTTGAGGTAGAAAAGGCCGATTTTGTCGAGCACCAAGGTTGAGTAGGGTTTCAAGCGAAGAGCCTCCTGGAAGGAGGATCTTGCCTCCTGCCGGCGGCCGAGATCGGCAAGGACAACGGCGTACCGCAAATGAAGGGACCACCGGCTGCCATCGATCTCCAAGGCACGTTCGAATGTCTCGGCGGCTTCTGCGATCAAGCCCAGATGACCCTCAACCGCACCCTGTGTTTCGAGGACCTCAACACTGTTTCGTTCCAGACGGGTTGCTACCTGGAAACTGGCCCTGGCCTCTTCATAACGGCCCAACTTGACATACGCATGACCGAGCAGCACGTGCGGCAATCCATCCGAAGGTTTCATTTGGGCGGCACGGTCAAGTTCGGTGATCGCCTTTTCGAAATTACCCAAGCCCAGCAATGCCTGACCAACGTTTAATCGCAGTCTAAAGTTCCCCGGATCAGCAGCCAGCCCGTTGTGTGCAGCCTCAAGGGCGGTTTCGAACTCCTCTTGTCGAACCATTTCACTGGCGCTATTGACGAAGCTCAGGGCGAGACCTCGATCGACAGGGTTTGGCATCGACGCGAGCGCCTCGCGACTCGGGAACCCCTCTCCCCGCTCACTGACACCTCCACCCCCGAGATAACCAAGTGCGGCCAGTTTCTCCCGCACCTCAGAATCAATGACGGTCGCCGCTGAACGGTCAACTCGCTCTGCCGCATACTCGTCAAACGCCCTCTCGAGTTCTGCATCCATCTCGGCAGCCCTCTCGGGCATCGACGAGACCAGGTTGTAGAACTCCCCAGGATCAGACTCGAGGTCATAGAGCTCCGGTTTGGGGGCAAGCACATACTTCCATCGGTCGGTCCTCAGGCCCCTCAGCGGCGCCCACCCAAAGTGATAGAGGCAGAAGCTCGATTCCAGGAGTGCTGGTCGCCCCGAGTGCTGGGCCAAGGGCTCACGAAGATCCCGGACAAGGCTCGTTCCCTGCATATCGGGATGAGCCGGCAAACCGAGAAGCTCGAGGATAGTCGGTGCGATATCGATGGTTTGCACCTGGCGATTGACCACACCGGTCAACGGCTTTCCGCCGAGGGGCGCACTGATCAGCAACGGTATCCGCATGGTGGCGTCGTAAATAAAGGCCGCGTGGGTCGGCTCGTTGTGCTGGTCGAGCGCCTCTCCGTGGTCACCAACAACAACGATGATCGTCCTATCGAGCAGGTTTTGCCTGTCGAGTTCATCGAGGACCTTGCCGAAGTTCTCATCGGCAAACGCGATTTCCCCGTCATATTTCGAATCGGCAAACTGCGTATCGAACGGCGCCGGTGGAGAGTAGGCCTGGTGGGGGTCAAAATAATGCATCCACAAGAAAAAGCGCTCGTCACCATGGCTTTCGAGCCAGCGAAAGGCCGCCAAGTTGACGAGATCGGCAGTCCTTTCGAGAAACCCGAAGGTCCGTGCAGTTCGCCCGACCGTTTCCGACTGAGACCAATCCTGCTGATACTCGTCGTTGTACTCGTCGAAACCCTGATCAAGGTTAAACTGCGAGTCCAGAGGATAGGCCGCAATCGCCGCCCCTGTGGCAAACCCCTCTTTCGAGAGAATCTCCGCAAGGGTCGTCAGTTCATCATCCACAATGAATCCGTCGTTGTCATGAACTCCGTGGAAGACCGGATAGGTCCCCGTCAGAATCGAGGTATGCGAAGGGAGCGTGATCGGTACGGGAGTCAGGGCGTATTCGAACCGGACGGCCCGTTCGCGGGCAAACTGATCCAGCCGTGGAGTGTGGGCGGACTCATACCCATAACAGCCCAGGTGGTCGGCACGGGTTGTATCGAGCGTCAACAGCAAGACGTTGAAATCCGGAGGAGATTCACCACAGCCCGACAACCCGAGGACCACGGCCGAGGCGGCAAGAATCACTCGAGGGCAAATCACAGCTGCTCCTCGAAAATTTCTGCATCGATCGAGTCCAGGATCTCCTGGATGAGAGCCTGCTCGAGTTCCTGTTGATGTTGTTTGGCGTAGGCCTCCCGCACGGGAACCCGCACCTCTTCATATGGACGGATTTCAGGATCACGGATTTCTTCCACCTTGACCAGAATATAGCCCTCCCGGCGATACCTGAGCCTGGATTCATCGTAATATTCCACAAGGACAGGCTCGCTGATCTCCCCGGGTTGAAGGGCACGAACGGCACTGTTGGCTCGCGGGCCGGACCACTGACCAAAGCTGTCCAGGCGGACCCACCCCACATCACCACCGGAGATCGCACTGAAGTCGTCGGATATCGCTTCTGCGACATCGGAGAACCTCCGTTTCCCCGAAAGGATCTCTGCCCGAGCCGCCTCGAGCATTTCGAAGGCGTCGTAGTTCTTCTCAAGATCTTCGAAGGCTTTCAGTACCAGGTGGAGGTGGTAGAGCTTCGGACTTTGGAACCTGAGGTAATGCTGATCCCAGTGTTGTTCGATCACACCGTCGGCCTCGAGTCGGTCGACTTTCTCACGCATCTTCGAGGCATAGGCCTCAACCAGCCGACTGCGGCGCACGACGGCTTCCAAAGACTCTTTGAATCCCGTACTCTGGCCCAACTCCAACTGCTCGGCCTTCCACACGAAGAGGCGGTTCCGGCATGCAGTATCCAACCACTCCGCCGGTGGGACCTTTCGCAACTGATAGAAGGGCACTCGACCGGCGTACGCCTGAAGCGTCGCAACAGTAACCACCGAGTCACCCAGCTCAAAGAGCACCTCATCCGGATCGGTCGAGTCGATTCGCTCAGGGTGGTACTCGGCCCCACTTTCCGCCAGAAGGTCGGCCATCGAGTCGCGCAACGCTCTCTCACGCTCCTCGGCCTGCATTTTGCGAAGAAGTCGGCCACGCGCCTCCTTAAATTCCATGTGGTAGACGTCAAGCCGATCCTCGAGAAAGAAAATGTGAAAGCCAACCGGTGTCGGTACAACCTCCGAGACGTCACCCTCATCGAGTCCCCAAACGATGTCCTCGAGCGACGGATCAAGCGCGCCGCGGCTGAGCCGGCCGATCAGGCCATTGAGGGGCGCAGTCTCCGAGTCCGAGTACTGACGGGCTAGATCACCGAAGTGGGCCCCCTCTCGAATCCGACCGAGCATTTCCTCCATTTCGGCTCGCACACGCGCCTTTTCCGACGCGGATGCACCGCGCGGCAGCCGCTTGAAGATATGGCGCAGACGGATCTGCTCCGGGTGCCCGAACTCCTCAGGGTGGGAGTCGTAGTAGTTCCGGAGTTCCTCCTCGTCAATCACGATCTCGGGTTCGATGAATTGGTCCTCAAAGGCACGGATCAATGCCTCCCCTCGCACCTGGTCCATCCAGGCCGGATCCACCTCAACCTGTGACGCCTCGATCTCGCCGATGAGCGCCTTCTCAATCAGCAACTTCTCCAACAGTCCTCGGCGCCAAACCGCGGGATCCTCACCCTGGCTCGGGCTCCTCGATGGTTCATCAAGAGCAAGGATGAACTCGTCCAAGTCAGACCGTGACACGGGGCCAAGGTCACTGCGAGCGATGGTATTCGAGGCCTGGAACCCACATGAGACCAACAGTGCAACAAGAACTGCAACCAACGCTCCTGGGACTGGGCGAAAAATCCTGATGACAAGTTGGTGATTCATTTTTTTCCTTCTCCGAACCGGGACGGCCTTTCAAACGGCCCCTTATAAAAACCTGGGG
>JAOZPW010000057.1:0-326 GCA_029932545.1 Thermoanaerobaculales bacterium
TCGACTCACCTGAGACTCTCCTGAGCCGGGCATCCATCTTGGTAGTTTCCAGGACCGCATCGACAGCATCGGTGATGCCCGGAGCCTCGATCAAGACGGCGTCGTTGACAACATTTTCCCCCATCAATCGAAGAGCACCAAGCATGCCAGGCAGAAGAGCCCGAACCTCCATTTCCCTGGAACCCGGCATCAAGGCCAGTCGCCTTGGATTTCGATTGACCGACCCTCCCAAGAGCCCTTTCCGTTGGAGGTCATCCACCAGGGGATGCCCGACATAACGGGCAGTTACCCGGCGCCGTTCGTAAAAACCGGTTTCAAACGGGAGA
>JAOZPW010000057.1:336-5795 GCA_029932545.1 Thermoanaerobaculales bacterium
CGCCGGACCTGGCGGACACGACCCTCTCGCCAAGCCCAAAGTTGGGGCGAAACATAAAGAACGACGGGAATACCGATCTTCTTGAGCCTTCGAGCAAGGCGCAGATTGAAGTCAGGTGAATCCACCAACACGGCAAGGTCAGGTCGGTCCCGCTCCGCATGAGCTACCAGCCGATTCATCAATGCATGGATCCGAGGCAACTCGCGAATGACCTCGATCAACCCCATGTGGGCCAACTCCTCGGTCGAAGCCAGACAATGAACGCCGGTGGCCCGAAGCCGCTCACCACACACCGCGGAGATCTCCAACTCATGGTTCAACGACCTCATGTCAGCAACGAGGTTGGCAGCGTGGATATCACCTGAAACCTCACCGGCAACCACCATGATCTTCGAACTCATGGTTTGGTCCACCGGCCGGATCCCCAAACACTCAGACTGAGCCACATCATCGAAACGACAATCAGTGCGCCACCCGTATCGGCGACAACATCCCAAACATCAAAACTTCGATACGGTATCAGCAGTTGAAGAAACTCGGTCGCCAAGCCGAAGCTGGCGGCGCCCGCTACCGCAACAACGACCCCTTGAACGGTACCGACTCCACAAGGACACGACGCCAACAGCAGACCGCCGAAGACCCCGTAGGCCAGGGCGTGGAGGACCCAATCCGAGAGCCCGAAGCCGGGAGTTCCAGCCCGTGGTATCACCGCCAATACAATCAGGGTCAAACCATACACCACCGTAAGAACCCGAGTCATGCGAGTCAACGATGGAACAATTTCCGCCTTCACGGAAAGGGATACATCAACCAACCCGCAAGAACTCCCCCAACCACCATGAGCAGGAAAGTCTTGAGAAACAGCTGAACCCGTTCTCGCCTCTCCGTCCGCCAGAGAAAGGCGAAGAACAATGAGACCAGACATGCGTGCCAAAAGAGGAGGAAGAAATGGTCCATCAACTCTTGGCCCCTCGGGAGATATCGGAAACGTCCAGAACCGCAAGGAGATTCATCAGACCCGCAGTGATCAAGAACGTCTTTCCATATCCGAAACCAGCGCTGACAGGGTCACCCCCGCCCTCGAGGCCGAATGGCAGATTCGAAAGCAGGCCGCCGAGACCATTGAGCCAGATCAACCGAACCAGATACAGGAAACCATTTCCTGCGCAGGCTATTGTCGAAAGCCACGAAAACGGGTTGTCCGCCCGAGGGACACCAACTTCACCATCAAGAAGAACACCGGTCACAAAACCCGCCGCTATGACTCCGAAAAAGACCGCCGCACGGACTTTCTTTCCCAAGAGAAGGTGCCCGAGCCCCGGCACCAACCATGAAACCCCCAAAAGGGCGGGCGCCACCGACTGCACCGACTTATCGCTGGATTCTTCAGGTTTTTTTTGGCTCTTCTTGATCACAGCGTCTTGCGCCTTTCGCTTCGAAACCCGATAAGAAGGACGGATTACAGTTTCAGGAGTGTTTCCCGAAGATGCTTTCCGGGTTTGAAGTAGGGAATCTTCTTCGGCGGAACCAAAACCTTGGCACCGGTCTTAGGATTCCTCCCCACTCTCTCCCCACGCTGCCGAATCCTGAAAGAGCCGAATCCACGAAGTTCAACTTTCTCCCCGGATTGCAGGGCGGTGGTGATGCTCTCAAGGATCACCTGAACGACTTGATCGGCCTGCTTTCGAGGAATATCCGCGTGGTTGGCAACTTGCTCAACCAGGTCCGCCTTGGTCATTGTCATATCCCCGTCCCCTCCGTAGAACCATAAATATCAGTATAGCCTTGCGTTTGATGAATAGCAGTCACTCAGCAGGCTTTTCTTCTTCATCCTCAGAAGTCTCGGTTTCCGACTCGGATACCTCGGCTTCCGCTTCCGTGGCCTCAACTTCAGGCGCAACTTCTTCCACAGGAGCTTCCTCCGTGGCTGCTTCAACCTCAGTCGCTTCCGCAGATTTGGGCTCTTCCTCGACGACCTCAGCAGCCTTGGCTTCGTCGCCTTCCTCGACCTCAGCAACTGCCTCAGCCTCGGATACGGCTTCAACCACAGGCTCTTCTTCGACCGCGGCTTCCACCATTTCGTCTTCTACCGCATCGGGAGCCTCTTCACTGGGCGCCTCTTCGGACGCCGCATCAGTGACTTCCACTGCCGAATCATCGTCCTGGACAACAGCGATTTCACCCGTCGCCTTCTCGATTTCATCTTCAGCCAATATCCCGCCGGCCCTCAAGGCGGCAGCCATCGCCGTATCTCCGAGTGCTCCGTCTCCGGTCTCTTCAAAGACCTCCTCAGCTTTATCCTGGGAGATACTCTGCATCGAGAGTCCAATCCGACTCTCGTTCCAGTCGATCCTCAAGATCCGGCACATGACCTTCTGACCTGCGGTGAACGTCTCTTCCAGAGCCTGTCCATCTGACCGGTCCAACTCGGAAATATGACACAGACCCTCAACGCCCGGCGCCAGTTCGATGAAGACACCAAAGTCCGTAATATTGGTCACCTTCCCGGGTACCTGGTTTCCGACACCATGCGAATTGGCGTATTCCTCCCACTCGTTGGGCAGGAGCTCCTTCATAGAAAGGGAAATTCTCTGATTGGAAACGTCAACGGCAGTCACGACTGCATTGACGTCTTGTCCTTTTTGAACTACCTCGGAGGGGTGGTTGATCCGCCGGGTCCATGACATGTCCGAAATATGGACCAGGCCGTCTACTCCCGGAACGATCTCGACGAATGCACCAAAATCGGTCAGATTCCGAACGATGCCTTTGACCCGACTCCCAACGTGATAGGTATCGGCCACGGTTTCCCATGGGTTGGCTTCAGTCGCCCGCAACGACAGGGACAGTCTGCGTTTCTCCGAATCAACCTCGGAGACGACCACATCGACTTCTTGGCCGATTTCGATCACGGAGCGAGGGTTCTTGATCTTCTTGGTCCACGACATCTCACTGACGTGAATCAATCCTTCAACGCCCTCTTCCAGGGCAACGAACGCACCGTAGTCGACAACGCTGACAACTTCGCCGGATAC
Source organism: Thermoanaerobaculales bacterium (assembly GCA_029932545.1). Taxonomy (GTDB): domain Bacteria; phylum Acidobacteriota; class Thermoanaerobaculia; order Thermoanaerobaculales; family Sulfomarinibacteraceae; genus DAOWGJ01. The sequence goes on from JAOZPW010000057.1 coordinate 3,372, forward strand.
GCGCTTACCTACCGGATACTTCTCCGGAACCATGATCCATGGATCTTCGAACCGCTGTTTGTATCCAAGGGATACCCGCTCTTTTTCACGGTCGAATCGGAGGATGACGACTTCGACATCGTCACCGACCTTGAAATATTCGTTCGGGTGGCCCACACGGCCCCACGAAATATCAGTAATGTGAAGAAGTCCATCCAGTCCACCCAGATCGACGAAGACCCCGTAGTCTGTGATGTTTTTTATCGCACCACTGACCAGCATGCCTTCCTCGAGGCCGGCCATGGTCTCTTCTTTGACCTTGGAGACCTCAACCTCAAGCAGAGCTTTTCTGGAGAGAACAACGTTGGACCGACGTCGGTCGAAGGAGATAATCCTCGCTTCAACCTCTTGGCCGATATAGTCCTCGAGCCGCCGGTTGGGTCGAATGTCAACCAGGGAACCCGGCAAAAAGGCCCGAATACCGATTTCAACGGCCAACCCGCCCTTGACGCGTTCCAGCACCTTGCCGGTTACCGTCTCTTCATTCTTGAATGCATCTTCCAGGACCGTCCAGATCTTCAAACGAGCGGCACGATCACGCGAGAGATAGACGCGACCTTCCATCGCATCGATCCTCTCGACATACACCTCGAATTCATCACCCACCTTGAGCGTAAGTTCGCCAGTCTCCGGATCGAGGATCTCCGCCACCTGCACAGTGCCCTCGCACTTGAAGCCGATGTCGACCATCACCTCGTCATTGCTGATGGCAACGACTATTCCGCGCACCACTTCGCCCTCTTTGAGGGATTGCACGGAGTTGTCCATCTCCATCAACTGTTCCATCGACAGCTGTTCGGTGTCCTCCCCGCCGTCATTCGTTCCGTTGAGTTCTAGGTCCATGTTCAAGACGCTCTCCTTATTGGCCGGGCACAGCTTTGTCGTGCCCAAGGCTCCATGGTTTCGAGACCTTACGGTGTAACCCACACTGCTGTCAAGCTTTCTGAGCTATTCACCTTCATTTCTTCTTCACGTCGGTCGACGCCGCCGACAATCCCGCCTCACGAAGGTCCAGGAATAGGCCGGCAAGTCGTTCGACGACCTGATCCAGAGACAGGGCCGAAGTATCAACTACGACCGCCCCAGACGCAACTTGCAGCGGTGAATCCGCCCTGCTGGAATCTCGCAAATCTCTCTCGGCCTGATCTTTCAGAACCTCCTCGAGAGTGACATCAAGACCCCTCGCCACAAGCTCTTCGTATCGCCGCTTCGCCCTGGTTTGCGCGGATGCCGTCAGAAAAACCTTCAGCAGAGCATCAGGGAAGACCACGGACCCGATGTCCCGGCCCTCCATCACGCCACCCTTGAGCAACCCCATTCTCCGTTGCTCGGGAACCAAAGCCCGCCGCACTTCCGAGAGAGCAGATACGGCGGAGGCCATTTCGGAGCACTCAGGGGAACGGATTTCATCAGTGACCTCAACCTCATCTACCCATACCTGCATCCGCTCCGCCCCAGGTTCGAGACGCAATCGCCCCTCTGAGAGACTGGCAACAGCAGGCCCGTCGGACGCAGGATCCAGCGGCGGACGCCATCCTTCCCGATAGGCCATCAGACCCACAGCGCGGTACATGGCGCCTGTGTCCAGGTAGGGAATAGCCAGAGTCCCGGCAAGCCGGACGGCAACGGAAGATTTGCCCGCACCGGCTGGTCCGTCGATGGCAATGATGGGGGCCGCGTTGGATGGGAGTGTATCGGAGAGCTTCATCTATTCAATCCGAAAACCAAAAATTTCCGGATGCACAGTGTAACCTCAACTCCCGCTCCTGTGAAGGCCCACAGGAACTTACCGGTGGGGTCCTTTGAAAGGCGAAGCAAAATCCAAGGGTAGGTTGCTATCAGCTTCCGGCGCCGCCGGGTTAGTCTATCCATCATGAGCCTGAGTTCCCAACACCTCCTCGAAGATGAGCGACACCTGGTCGAAATCTCAGCCCATGGCCGGATTCGTGTGGGTGTGGGTTACCCGAATACCTACAGAGTAGCCCTGAGTTCGTTGTCCCACCAATGGGTCACCAGGCTGATTTCACGGGTTGAAGATGTGGGGGTAGAGCGATTCTACCTCGACGCAAACCCCAGTGGACGAACGATCGAACATAATTCACCGCTTGGCGATATGGACGTTTTAGCTCTGACTTGCTCCTTCGAACTGGACGCAGTGAACCTTCTGACGATTCTCGACGCTGCCGGTATCCCTCGGCTCCGGACCGAGCGGTCCGCTCGTGACCCGCTGATTGTCGTCGGCGGTGCGGTCGCTTCGATCAACCCACTGCCCCTCTCACCCGCCGTCGACGTCTTCTGCCTCGGCGCCGGGGAGATTTTGCTACCGGAACTTTTTGAGGCAGTCAAGGACTTTCCCGATCGTGATCAACTCCTGGAGGAACTGGG
>JAOZPW010000057.1:5805-15768 GCA_029932545.1 Thermoanaerobaculales bacterium
CAAGGCACAACCTGGATTCCCGGGGGTATCCGCTTGGTAAACGCCGGAGACTTGAAAAGCGGGATCGAAATATGGCTGAAGCCGACGACGTCCCCGCATCTCACATCATCACTCCAAACACTGAGTATCGAAATCGGGGTCTGATTGAGATGTCCCGGGGCTGTCCCGAAAAATGTAGTTACTGTTGGGTAAGTTTCAACTACGGACGCCTCCGGTCCTATGAAACCGACCACATCATGGCCAGGGTCGATCAACTCTCCCGCCAGACCCGTAGAATTGGTTTCATCGCGACCGCGGTTGGTGATCACCCTGAACTTGGCCTGATCCTGCAGCAATGTCGGGAACACGACATCAACGTTGCTCTATCATCACTGCGCATACCGGCGATGGTCTCTGAGATACTGACACCACTCGCGGAATCTGGCGCCAAGTCTGTGACAATTGCGCCGGAAACGGGCTCGGAAACTCTGCGACGGCAGTTAAATAAACCGATTCCCAACAGCCGCATTCTTGAAGCGGTCGAAACCGCCCAGTGCTGCGGTATCGAGAACCTCAAGATGTATTTCATTCTGGGCCTCCCGGGCGAGAGCGACGACGACATTCTCAGCATCGCAGCCCTCCTGCGTTCAACTCATCAGATCATGCTGCACCACGGGCGAACCAAAGGGAGAATCGGCAACCTCCATGCAGGCGTCTCCATCTTGGTTCCAAAGCCCTACACACCCTATCAACGTGCCGGGATGATCGATGGCCGCGAGGCTCGCCGGCGAATCAAGCTGCTCCGAAAGGCTCTCACCGGTGTGCCCAACTTCAGATTGGATTTCCCATCGCACCGTGAAGCCCTATGGCAAGGCTTTCTCAGCAGGGGTTCGACCGGCGCCTACTCCGCCCTTGAGGAAAGAGCCGCAGGGTCGACCGTTTCGCAGATCCTCACTGATCACCGGAACGCGGTCGAGGCCGCAACGACGAACCCTGACCTCGACGACCAACCGTGGTCGTTCATCAGTTCGGCCCCGGTTCCCAAGAATTCCTCTGATTGACGACCGGGAGAGGGTTCATAGCCCTCAGAAACTCTCCAAGGCGGAATTGTCATCGGCCAGAGAGTAGAGGGCGAATTTCCCAGATTTCGAAATCCTCCAAGGTCGAGTTTGGAGGAGGGCTCCGTAAAGTGGGCTTTGGGCCTTGAGGTGATCCAGATTCACGACGAGACTCACCATCACCCACCGAATATTGTGCTCTCTCAAGGTGTGGACTATCTCATCCGCTGATCGGCCCCGATCGAAGATTGATGCAGCATCCGGACTCCAGACAGGAACGATTTCGACCCCACGAGGTCTCATCGCAACCCAGGCCCCTGCCCAATCCGAGAGACATCGGGATCCCGGAGGAATCCCCTCGAAGAGCGGAGGAACCCAGGCATTGGGAGCCTGGGAAGAGAAACCCTCTCGGTACCACTGCTTCGATTGAACTGTTTCCAGATGTCCCGGAACAATGATCTCCTGGAGGAGCGCGGTGACCGAAATCAATCCGACGACAAGGATGATTGTGCTGTGAATCAGCCAGTCCCGACTCTGGAGTTTCGATAGAAAAGCGCCTGAGGCAACAGAGAGCAATACAAAGACAGGACTGAGAACTCGGGTCGAATAAAACAGACCACCTGCGGTATGGGATACCGAGGCTAGCCAGGCGAGGCCGCAGACCACCAACGAGATATGAAGCCAATAATGTCGCCGTAACACCCAGAGGCCAAGGATGCCGGAAGGAACAACAAGGAGTGACTTCGACATCACGAGAAAACTGAGGAAATCAAGCTTCTGGAGAGGTTCGACTGTGAGAGAGAATACCGATTCGTAGTGCCTCAGCAGCGCACAATGAACAGCATTAACCTGGAAAATGTGGCCCACGGGATTGCTGTAAAAAGGGTTTCCGCTGAGAATCCAAGTGCGGAGATACCAGGGTGCAGCGAGAGCCGTTACCAAGGCCACGTAGAGCAATATATGACGGCGCTTGATGTTCTTGAAATGTGCCGCAGCCAGCCCACAGAACAGGAACGCCCAACCATACTCCCGAGACAATACGCCAAGGGTTGTGGCGAACGCCGCAACCGCCATCGCCCCCCGCTGGTCACCCTCGTCAGCGGTCAATATGAAGTACAGGGTTGCGGCAACCGATAACGCGGTCAGCCCGGTTTCTTGTCCCATGAGAACCGACCAAAAGAAAATCACGGAGGTGCTGAGCGTTGCTACCGCAAAGAAAGCAGAGGTTCGGTCCGCCAGTTCCTCGGCAAGGCGAAAACAGAAGAACAGGATCAGGAGAAACTGGAGAATAGTGAAAACAGCCGTCCAAGAGAAACTGACTTCTCCGAGGGAGGCATAGAGCCAATAATATGAGAACTGACACATTGGCGGGATCGCATCCACGTAAAAATAGTGAACGAAATCTGCAGAGCTGAGCGGTGGATAGTAACTGAAGGTCCCGGTACTGAAGATCTCCTCGCCCAACCAACTCCATCGGAACGTGGTGTCATAGCCGCTCAGGGGCTGAAGGACTGCCCTGAACGCAAGAATGACTGTTGAAAGAAACACCGGAATGGAAAGAAAGACCTCAAGAGGACTGGAAGGCGCCATGGAGAGTGTCGGTACCTTGAATCGAATGCTCTTGGCACAGTAGAAGAAAGCAAAAAGACTGAGAATGCCGAGTGCTGAGAATACTGTCCAGAAGGACAAAGCTCGTCCCGAAATTTGGAGGAAGAGCAGCACCTCAAAGAGCAGCACGGATGAAATGATGAAAGCTGCGGCGCCTTTTGCGCGACTTTGCAAACGCATGGCTATAGCAGCTCCAGGGAGAACAAATGCCATGCTCAAGCTAATGAAGAGGAGGATCAAATTCATAGAAAAAGGCGCTCACCCCGCCATTTCGCCATTGCCCCGTGCTGTTCCTGGAAGTTTCCCTTTCCAGGAATTCTGCATTGAGTCATTCATCGAGAACATCATACGCCAGCATGAACTGACGAAAAACGACCCGGCTGCGAAGCCGGGTCGTTAAGGGGTCATCTGAAGCGTCTAGCGCCCCGAAGGATGGAAATCGACACGACGGTTCTTTGCTCGGCCGTCGGCCGTGTCGTTGGAGGCTATCGGGTCCGACGATCCGTAGCCCTTGGCGGTCAAGCGATCAGCCGACACGCCCTCGGCCACGAGGAATTCCACAACGGAATCTGCCCGACGTTGGGAGAGCGGATCGTTGAAGGAAGCGGTACCGGTAGAGTCCGTGTGACCCTGAATTTCGACCACGTACTGCGTATTCTTGACCAGGAAGGCCGCAATCTTGCTGAGCACATCCTTGGCCTCGGTTTTGATGGCGTGTTTGTTGGTATCAAAGAGCACCTTGCCCCGAACCACCCACTCGTCACCAATGATCTCGATGCCCTCAACTGGGCATCCGACCTTGTCGACCGGAACGCCCTTTGGCGTGCCGGGGCACTTGTCGAGGTAGTCCGGCACACCGTCACCGTCGGAATCCAACGGGCAGCCCTTGGCATCGACCTTGACACCGGCAGGAGTTCCCGGACATTTGTCAAGAATATCCGGAACACCATCGCCGTCACTGTCGATCGGACAACCCTTGGCATCAACCTTGACACCTGCGGCAGTTCCCGGGCACTTATCGAGGTAGTCCGGCACACCGTCACCGTCTGTGTCCAACGGACAACCAACCGTATCGACTTCAACGCCCTTCGGAGTATTGGGACATTTGTCGAGGTAATTGGCAACGCCATCACCATCATCATCAGGATAAAGGAATACGTCGGTGACAAACTGACCCATCGCTTCAGCGTTATTCAACTCTTCGGCGCCTTTGAGGTAACCGTCCCCACCAGCCGCCACAACTTCCTCCAGAAGGGCTCGTCCCTTCTTGTCATTACCGACCAATACTGCGTAGATGTCAAAATTATCCCCGAAGGTGCTCTTGAGAGCCCGGGCAGCCTCGACTTCATCGTCGCCCATGTCGCGGCCGTCACTGACAATTACCAGGGCGGTCGGGGCAGCATGGTTCCCGAGGTCACTCCCGGCGCTTGCCAACGCGAGATCAAGTGGGCTGTATCCCGACGGGCATTGATAGTCGGCAAGGGCATCGGCCATCGCAGCAGTGCTGTAGGTACCAACGTCTGCGATGGAAACGGTCTTCCCCTTCATGTCGCAGGCGCCTTTCCCGAAGGACCGCAGACCACCAACGAAACCGATCTCGGGAATGGTCCGATTCAGGGCCCCGAGAAACTCGTCGGAAGTATTCATCTTGGTCCGGTGCCGCCATCGGTCGGCCATTGACAACGAACCGTCACCGATCAGCACGAATTGATCGACTTTCCGAACATACTTGTCCGCATCAAGCGAGGCAGCCTCGAAATTAATCGGCTGATGAGTTGAGGCACATGCCTGAGTCATAACCACCAGACCTACGATCAGCCCCAAATACATTATTGATTTTCTCATTACTCCGCCTTTCTTTTCAAAATGGCAACCAAGTCCGAAAAATCCTCGCTCCCCGCCAAAGGGATGTGAGAACCAGTTCATGGGCCACTGCCGTTTGTGGAATTTTGCCACAACCTGTGGGAAATGACAATATCTCGATCCTCGGTCCGGAGGCTTTCGAGGTATCATGGCCGGATGAAACAAGACAACGTCAGACGGATGGTTATTACCGCAATGGCAGTTACCCTCGTGGTCTGCCTCCTCGCATCGCCGGCTTTCACCGCCGAGGCAATACCGGAACCTGAGAAGCCTGCAGCCGATCCCGAGGTTCTCCCCTCCCCCATTCCATTGGCGTCGATTCCCACGGAACAGGTAACAACACACAAGCTCCTCAGAGAACTGGAGACCTGGGCTCAAGGAGACACAACGGTCTCCACGGTCCAAGACCTGTTCACCTCGGAGGAGGCCCGGCTCTCCAAACTGATCAAAATTTCCATCCAGACTCGGTTCGCGGAGGTTGAAACGGCCGACCTCAAAGGATCAAGAAATGAATGGAACGCTACGATCGAACAGATGGACACCTGGCTGGCCGACCTCAAAAGAACTGCAACCGCTCTGGAGAGGGATCTCAAACACATTCGTGAAACAAAGCTGGTCTGGAGCCTCAGTCTCGAAAACGCAATCAAACAGGATGCTCCCCAAGAGGTGATTCGCTCGGTTCAATCGACCCTGGATCTCGTCACCGACTTGGAAGAGTCGACGAACGCCAAACGCGATGAAACACTGGTTCTTCAGACCAGAGTTTCCGAATTTCGGATCGACCTGACCAAACGCATTGAAATGATCGGCGCCGAACTGGATCGAAGGCGCAAGAGTGCCCTGATCGTTGATCACGTCCCCCTCTGGCACGCTTTTGGGGATCCGCAGGTCGATCTATCGCTCTTTACCCAGGTTTTCGACGAGAGCCGGAGAAACTGGGGGGAGGCCCTGGATTACCTTCGTCAGCGGCCCCAGAGGATTACGGCACAGGTCCTCCTCGGTCTGACCTTCCTGTTTCTGGTCTGGTACCTCGGAAAACACGCTGTTTCCCAAGTCGGTGATGACCAGAAGGCACTCGGCGTTTTATCCATCATGACACGACGGCCGTTGGCCACAGCGATCCTTCTCAGCACGATCTTAACTGAACCGCTGTACCCAAAAATGCCAGGAGCCTGGTTGAAGTTCATGTCGATCCTCCTGGTGCTAGCGCTTGTGCGGATTCTTCCGGAGCTCCTGCCGCAAAGGCTTCGCGCAGTCCCCTATCTCCTTGCCGGACTCTTCATTCTTCATCGGATTTCCATCGTGATTCCCATGGGGAATCTCCTCAACAAGCTGCTGCTGATTTCTCTGGCCACCACCACAACCGCTACGTTGTACTGGGGTGTGAAGACGATAAGCCGAATGAGATTAGCCGGTCCTTCAGGATGGCTCCGAGTGATCCAGTTTGCGTTGGTTGTGGGGGCGACCCTTGGATTCATCTCGGTATTTCTGAGCATCGTCGGCGATACGGGTACCGCCTATCATCTGACCGAGGGAATCCTAACGAGCGCTTTTACCGCATTGTTGCTTTGGGCAGCGATCCTTCTCCTTCGAACTCTCACCGTTATTTCTCTCAACACTGAAGCTGCCAGAAAACTGCAGATGGTACTGCGGGACTCAGAGTCCATCTGCACCGGATGCATGAAAATCTTCCGTTGGACAGGCATAGGTGCCTGGGCGTACTACACCCTTGACGGGTTCGGCAATCTCAAGACCGTCCAGGCGTGGCTGAACCGTTTCTTCCACTACGAGATGGATTTCGGCAATATCACACTGACACCGCTGAATTTCCTTTATTTCTTGCTCGCCATATGGCTGTCCATGGTGATCTCGCGCCTGCTCCGTTTCATCCTCGAAAAGGACGTCATGCCCAGGACATCCCTCCCCCAAGGGGTCCCGGAGACCATTTCGAAGGCCGTCCACTACGGCACTCTATTGGTTGGGTTTTTCTTCGCGCTATCCGCGATCGGTATCGACGGCAGCAGTCTTGCGCTCATTCTCGGCGCCCTGGGGTTCGGCATCAGTTTTGGACTTCAGAACGTCGTCAACAATTTTGTCTCCGGCTTGATTTTGCTGTTTGAGCGTCCTATTCGGGTCGGCGACAAGATCCAGATTGGGGATATGGGAGGCGTGGTTGGGGAAATCGGCATCCGGGCCACGACAGTGCACACCTGGGACGGCGCCGACGTGATCGTTCCCAATGCCAATTTAATCTCCAACGACATCATCAATTGGACGTTTTCTGATCACAAGAGGCGGATCGAAGTGAAGGTCGGTGTGGCCTACGGCGTCGATCCGGAGACCGTTCTCAACTTGTTGCCCTCACTCGCCGCCAAACACCCCAATGTTCTGGACGATCCTGAACCGATCGCCCTGTTCCTCGGCTTCGGGGATAGCTCCTTGGATTTCAGCCTGAGATGCTGGACCAAGGCGCCCGCACCCGATATTCAGAGTGACGTCGGGGTCGCAGTCAATCGAGCCCTCGTGGAAGCCGGTATCGAGATCCCTTTCCCACAGCAAGATCTGCACGTGAGGTCTGTGGACGAGAAAATCAGGGAGGAGTTTGGGTCGAAGGAATGACCCGGCGGAGGCCGAAACAAGAGGAAACGGTGCGCCTTGAACCCGAGCCCGAGCCCGTTATCGTTCCCGATAGGTGTTTGTCACCGCCACATGAAGCCGGATCCAGACAAGCTCTGCCGTGGATTTTTCAGTTCGGGTTGAACCCGAAGAAAGCCGGTAAGGGCAACGGTAACGGGCTCGGGCTCGGGAAAACCCACGGTGTGCGACCACCGGCAAGCCCTCCAACCACAACCATTTGTATAACATCGGCTTGGTATCTGTCTCAAATTTTCGAAGCTATTGGAATGCGAGTCGCTAACGCCCCGCGTTTTCCAACGCCACCAACTCCATCGCATTAGCGATCGGAATATGAGTCACACCGCCGCTCTGGTCGATCCATCCGTAGGAATTCAGGGTCTCCATCTGCTGTGCATCGAGGCTACGAAGTTCTTCGTTACTTTGCGAATAGACCTTTCGCTCCATCTCCCCCTCTTGCATGTGGAAGAAGAGCGCTTGGAGCAGCACGATGCTGACAAAGAGAACGACAACACCAATAATTCCTACAACAACGCTGGCTGTGACATCTGGATCGTCATATCGCATCATTAACCCTTAACTATTCTCGAAGGCCAGGCTCTCCGCCAGACGCGGATCCCCAACAGGGACCAGAGCAATCTTGCGCAGTCGCCATGCCAACGCCACAAAGAAAAGACCGCCCATCCCCAGGAAACACAAGACGTCCATCAGGCCGATCGAGGCACCCTCGGGGTGAAACTCCGGTCCGACCAGGTAGTACAAGTCCAGCCAGTGCATGGCCAGCATCCACAGTGCCGCCAGGACCAAGAGGCGCGGCCGCCTCTTGGGGAAGCGAGACACCAGGGCAAGAAAAGGTATGACGAAGTGGCCGAACAACAGCGCCACGCTGATCCCGGTCCAGTTCCCGGTCTGCCGAGTCAGATACCAGACGGTTTCCTCAGGAATGTTGCCGTACCAGTAGAGCATGTACTGGCTGAAAGCAATGTAGGCCCAAAAGACGACGAATCCGAAGAGCAGCTTGCCCAGATCGTGATAGTGCTCCACCGTCACAATTCCCTGAAGCCTGCCCTGCCGTTGCAAGTAGGCCGAAAGGACCACCAGGGTCGCCATAATCACCACCACCGAGCCGGCAAAGAAGTAGACCCCGAAGATCGTACTGAACCAGTGGGGATTGACCGACATCAGCAAATCAAACGCGGCAAAGTTGAGGCTGAGAGCAAAGAGAATCATGCCCGGCGCCGACAGAGCCTCCATTCTTCGTGTGAACCTGGGATCGGCCGTCGAATCCTGTTTTTTTGAATTCGAAAAGAAGAACCAGGCCAGCAGGGACCAAATGGCGAAATACAACACCAATCGCATAGTAAAGAACTGCGGGTTGAGGAAAGCCGATTTCCCCGCAAGGATCGCATCGTGATCCGCAGCACCAGGATGAGCCCAGTGATAGAGGTGCTCCATATTGAGGATGACAGGAATGACCAGAACGGCCATCAAAATAACGTTGACCGAAAGGGCCTCGGCAAGACGACGAACTACGACGCTCCAACCTGCATGTGTCAGGTGCTGGAGCAAGACGAAGAACAAGGCGCCCAGAGCGAGGCTGAGAAAGTAGGCAAAACTAACCAGATAGGTCTCCGCAAGACGGTGCATGCCCCCGTCACTGCCCAGAGCCAAACCGATGGCCCCTCCTCCACCCACAACCAGCAGCACGCCGGCCATTATGAGGATTCTCGAACTCATTTCCTCAAGCCCTCTGGCCTGAGTTGAGATGTCGGGAAGTGTCTTTTGCTCCATGGTCATCCTCGTTATCGCAGTGACGCCCTGAGGTCGGACGGAACGTCGTCGACTCCGGCGAATTGACTCCTCTGAAGAGCCTTGACATAGGCGACAACCGCCCAGCGATCCTCGACTGAAATCTGCGGACCGTATGCCGGCATATTGCGGATTCCATGTGTGATCGAATTATAGATATGCCCGACCGGCCTCGAACGAATCAAATCCGTATGAAACGAAGACGGCGGTGTCCACGTTCCCTCTTGGAGGGTGTCCGCCCTCTTTGCGACGGCACCGTCACCGTATCCCGAGTGTCCATGGCAGGGTGAGCAATAAATCGAAAACCGTTCTCTGCCGCGCTCCAGCAGGACCTGATCGACAGGCAGCGGAAAGGCCGTAACCCAATCATCACCCTCTTTACCAAATGCCAGCGCGTCGCTCGAAATCAATTGGCCCCGAGCGACGGTGCCCGAAACCTGCGGTCTCATCGCCCGACGATCAGCAAACATCATGTTGCGCTTCTGAGTCCTGTAACTGGGCTGATTATCCATATCAGTGACCACGTGCAGCGGAGGCTTGGCAGACCGAACAGTTCGGGCCCGAAGGGCCAACGCCAAGGGGATCCACGACAAGGTGACCAAAACGATGATCGAATAGACGATCCAGCGCGGTAGACCGTTCACGACTGAACCTCCTCCAGGGTGAGCATGCCGTCGAGGCCTTCGAGAAGCTCACGGGTCATCTCGGCATCAAAATTTGGATCAACCGCCTCAATACTGATGAAGAACCGATCGTCTGTTGCTTTTCGAAAGCGACTGCTGTTGAAGAGCGGGTGATACAACTGCGGAAGGCGATTGAGCCCTAACATGCCGACCAGGGCCATGATCGCGGCCACCAGGATGGTCGTCTCGAAGGCCACCGGGATATTGGCAGGCAGGCTGAACAACGGTTTCCCGCTGATCAGGAACGGGTAATTGACCGCGTTGGTCCACCACTGGAGCCCCACTCCACCGGCCAAACCAACAGCACCGCCGCCAAGGACCAAGAATGG
>JAOZPW010000310.1 GCA_029932545.1 Thermoanaerobaculales bacterium
TTTTGTGGCTGCTCTTCTTGCGGCTTTTTGCAAGAGGCTCTCAAAATTGAGAATTAAGAAGTGCGTTCCGCACTTCCCCCTACCCACTGAACAACAACCAGCGTGGCGTCGTCGTGGAGGGGGCGACCTTCGGTATAGGCCTCCACCACAGCGAAGACGGCTTCACCGGCAATCTCGGGGCCCTCGTCACAGGGAGAACTGGCGACAAGATCAACCAGCCGGTCAATGCCAAACTCCTCTTCCTGGAGGTTCTCAGCCTCGGTCAGACCATCGGTGTAGAGGAAGACTGTGTCTCCAGATTTCAGGCAGTGGCGGTCGGTCTTGTAGACCACGCCATCGAGAATGCCCAGCGGCAATCCGGACGACGCAATCTGTTCCACTCGACCATCACATCGTCTCACCAGAATCGGACAGTGTCCGGCATTGACCGCGTACAGACTCCCGTCAGCCATAATCCGTATCATCGCAAATGTGGCAAATCGGTTGTCGTCGGTCGCACCGAACAAAAAACCGTTGAGTCGGCAGGCCAGGTCCTCCAGCCTGAAATCTTCCGGAACCAAAAGCCTGACACCGGCTTGTACCCCAGAAGCGATCAACCCCGCGCCGACGCCTTTGCCCGACACGTCGGTCACGGTGACGACCAGATCCTCGTCTTGAACGAGAATATCGTACGTATCCCCGGCAACGTGGCGAGTTGGATTAGAAAGGGCATGTATCCGAAAGCCAGGAAGGTCAGGAGGACACTGCGGCAAGAGGTGGCGTTGAATTGTCGCCGCAACCTCCAACTCCCGCTGGAGCCTATCCCGTTCGAGACTCTCCCGGGTCAAGCGGGCATACTCCAATGCAACGGTCACCTGAAGGGCGAAGAGTTCCAGCAGGCTGCGATCCTCAGAGGCAAAGGCCTCGGTTCCCGCCCGTGCCTCTTTGTGGGCCACCACCAGAACACCCAGAGGACCGGAATCCGCATTCAACGGAAGGGCGATGACGTCGTCCGTGACGATCGCGGTGTGGCGCGCCTGGTCTATCACCTCAGGGCCCAGCACTTCCGGACCGAATCGGCCTACCGCCTCCTCGTTGGAGTCGAGAAATAGATGGGCACTCCTGACTCCCAGCAACGCCACAAGATGAGCAACCAACTCCTCCGCCAGTGCAACCGGATCGTCCAAGCCACCGATCGTCGTCGCGATCGCTCGAATGGCCTCCAGTTCCCAGAGGTGAAATCTTTCGTCGAACTGCGACCTCTTCAACTCAGCGCTGAGATCCCAGGTCCGAAACACCAGCCGGATCGTACTGATAACTACCTCGTCCAGGCATTCCGGCTGCAAGAGGCGTACGGTCCAGCCGCCTCTGCCATCACTAGGGGAAACGCTGCTCCAGCCCTCGGTGGCCTGTTCCACCTGCCGACTCATAGACCGTGGGCACCGCACAACATCCGTGTCGCAACTCTTCAGGACACCCGCCCGTGAACCGGTGGTCTCGACAACCTTTTGCAGGAAATCTTCAGAGAGTGCAGCCGTTCCCTGGCCGCCCAGGGCAAGGTCGGCCGACCTCAGGAGGTCAGGCAGTGCCATCAGTGCCGAAAGAGGTCACTGCGGCCTCTCGATCGGGAAATATCCCGGCGTACTGATCGAGGCCCATAATTTCAAAAGTCTTGGCGATCGTCGGCGTCAGATTGCAGAAAGCCAACTTTCCGTCACCATCCATGATCTTCTCCATGATTTCGAGCAGAATAGAGACCCCGATCGAATTGATGATCCGGGTTCCCTCAAGGTCGATCACCAGTGATTGACAACCCCCACCGACCAGTTCGGACGCAGCGTCCGCAACGGCCTGACCGCCCTCGTTGTTGATGTAACCGGCCGCCGTAATCAGTCCAAGACCGTCGTCCAGGACCGTGGTTTTCAAGTTGATCTGAGTCTCGTTCATGGTGCGTTCTCCAGTTCCTTCCACATGCGAACCCGGGTCAAGCCCGGCCTGGAACTGATCTGCACATCGTCCATCAGCTCACGGATCAAGGTTAAACCCCATCCTCGCTTCGAGACGCACCCATGAACGCGGGTCGAATCGTCCGGAGGACAAGCGTCCGGGTCAAATCCCCGGCCCTTATCCTCGACCTCGACTCGCATCCGAGGGGACACTCCATCCTCACCGGCCAAACGCACGACGAATGAAGAACCACCATGCTCCATGGCATTCAGGCAGGCCTCAACCAGTGCGACACTGACGGCTTCAATGCCATTGCGGTCCATCCCAAGGGCTTCTCCCAAAGTTTCAACCGCTTTGGCCGCCACCAATTCGACGTTCGGCACGGCGGGAAGGTGCAGCACCACCTCCATAATCTGATTACAACTGTAGCAGAACGCTTGTTAGGCTCCAGGCAATCCGAAGGTGCTGCACGGGAATTGCGAGACTGAGATGGAGCGCCTGGACGCTTGCAACTCCAAGAGCCGCAAGACCGAAAACCATCACTGAACTGCGTATGAGAACCGTTGACCTCATCAAACCCCTCCTCTTGAGGGTTACAGCAAGGTCCGTGCCACTCTCACACGGCATTCTTCAACGACCAAATGATGCAAAATGCACCATATCTCTCTCAAATGATCTTTTTCAACTTTTTAGGAGGTGCCTGCAGAATTTGAGGACAACGCCACGAAGAGGGGAAAAATAGCCACAAAAAGGCACTTAAATTTCTATTTTAGAGGCGGCTTGATGAATAGTTGCATTACGCATCATTTGATGCATTTTGCTTCATTTTTCGATAGAGCGTCGTTCGATCGATCCCCAGGAGGCGTGCCGCCTCGACTCTGTTTCCGCCGGTGGCCTCAAGAACTCGCAGAATATGCCGATGTTCGAGATCCTTTAACGACATCGTAGGGTCTGTTTCCCTGTCCGGGCGTTGTTGGTCATCAAGGCCGAGGTCATCGGTGGTGATCACCTCCCCGGGGGGCGCAAGGGCAATCGCAGCCTGGATGACGTTTTCGAGTTCCCGGACGTTTCCTGGAAAATCGTACGAGGAAAGCACTCGAACCGCCTCCCGGTCAAACTCCAACCCGGCTCGCCCGAATTGCTCCCCGTAGATCTCCAGAAAATGCCGAGCCAGGAGCGGAATGTCAGTTCGACGCTCACGGAGCGGTGGAACCTGGATCACGACAACCCGCAGCCGGTAGTACAGATCTTCCCGGAACAGGCCTTGTTCGACCATATTTTCAAGGTCCCTGTTGGTCGCCGTCACCAACCGCAGATCGACAGCGATCCGTTCCCTTCCTCCAAGTCTCTCAAACTCTCGCTCCTGCACGACCCTTAACAATTTGGCCTGCAACGAGAGGCTGAGATCACCAACCTCGTCGAGGAAGAGCGTGCCACCCTCGGCCAGTTCGATCTTCCCCAAGCGCTTCGACACTCCGGTCGCTACGCCTTCTTCAATTCCGAAGAGTTCAGCCTCGAGCAGACTCTCGGGCAACGCAGCACAATTCAGGGGAACGAACGGCCCCTCACTGCGATCCGAAGAGCCGTGAAGCAAGCGGGCAACCCGCTCCTTGCCGACCCCGGACTCCCCACGAAGCATGACGCTGACGCCAGTCGGCGCCACTCGCTTGACCAACTCGAGCATTCGGTCCACCGGTGGAGACGTTCCCACGAACCCCTGGCGCTTGGCAATATCCCGCAAGGCTCGATTCTCCTCTTCTAACCGACTCTTGTCCCTCTCGACGGTCGCGACGTGCCGGGAGGTCGAAACCGCCGCCGCCACCAATCCGGCCAAAGACAAGAGAAACCTGGAGTCACTTTCGGAGAAACTCGTGCGGCCCTCACGGCTCTCCTTGTCCCCGAGGACCACGAGACCCAGCAAGGAATCGCGCCACCTCAGGGGAGCGGCAATCAACTCGAAGGGCGGGCCATCGTCCGGGCGCTCGACCCGTACGATTTCACCCCTTCCCAACCGCTCAAGAAGATCCGAACCAAACAGTGATTCCAGATGCTCGAGGTCAGCCCTGATACCCACCGCTCGAACGAACGAAAACTGGCCATCCCTGCGGAGGGTGCCCGCCAATCCACACCTGGCATCGAGTGTGCCCACCGCGTGGTGCAGGAGACCCTCGACCATTTCATCCTCAGGACGCACACCTCCGACCAACAGCGAGAGATCCACCAGGGTCTCAAACTGAAATTCCCGCCAACTGCCGTCGAAGTTGCTCATCGTCACCGTGACCAGTGTACCTGTCTCCCTCTTTTCCCATGAGAAAAGAGGGAGACAGGAATTCTCAATTTTTAATTCTTAGAGCCTCTTGCAAAAAGCCGCAAGAAGAGCAGC